>JAGPFF010000021.1 GCA_018056725.1 Anaerolineaceae bacterium | reverse complement strand
AATTATCTTTGCCCGCGGCGGTATAGCGCGCTGAGAAAAAATAACCCGGAAACCGCGGATGAACTACGGGTTCTGGCAAAGACTCTGGTATGGCTCTCTCAGGGAGGAAGCGGCGACCGAGGTGAAATCAATTTGAATGGACCGGCTGAACGCGAGGTTTGG
Source organism: Anaerolineaceae bacterium (assembly GCA_018056725.1). Classification (GTDB taxonomy): domain Bacteria; phylum Chloroflexota; class Anaerolineae; order Anaerolineales; family Anaerolineaceae; genus UBA6107. Next base: position 34,306 of record JAGPFF010000021.1, on the reverse strand, counting down.
CAGCGAATTTCTGCCGAGGATGAAGGCTGCCGGGCAGATGTGTGCATTTCTCGCACCGGGGGTGCCTGCCCGTTCTACCGGGCACACATGGCAGCCCAATCTGCGCACATTCTAGTGGTCAATCATGCCCTGCTGCTGGCGGATGTGATGACCGGGAACCGGGTGCTGCCCGAATATCAATACCTGATCGTGGATGAAGCCCATCATTTGGAATCAGCCACCACGAGCGCCCTGTCCTACCGGATCACGCAATCTGATTTTGTTCGATTATTACGCGAAGTGGGGTCGGTATCCAGCGGGCAGTTGGGGCGGTTGTTGCACCTGGTTTCCCATTCACTTCCGCCAGCTGATTTTGCTTCATTAAATATGGCCGTTCACCAGATCAGCGATTTTATGTTCCGGCTGGAGAATGAGTTTTCAGAACTGATCGCCAGCCTGGAATTCTTCATGGAGGAACAGCGCGATGGGCAACCTATCAGCGGTTACGGTCAACAAACCCGCATCCAGCCTGCCACGCGCACACTGCCCTGCTGGTCTGAAGTGGAAATCGCCTGGGATAACTGCCAGGCAACTTTGGGTTCCGCATTGCAGATGATCGCTCAAGTTCAACAATCCATCACAGACACCCTGGAAGAATTACCGGAGGAAGTGGAGGATACCCTTGGTTCCCTCGCCAGTGTATACCTGCGCCTGTCTGAAGCCAAAAAAAATCTCGATGAATTAGTAAACACTCCAGATGCTGACAAAGTATATTGGGCAGAGCAGCTTCCCAACACTTACCGGCTTGCGCTTCAGGTGGCACCCCTGCATGTGGGTCCTCTGATGGAACGGTACTTGTGGCATGAAAAATCCTCCATCATCCTCACCTCGGCTACGTTGACCACCAACAACGAATTCGAGTATATACGCAATCGTTTAAACGCAGATGAAGCGGATGAGTTGGTACTGGGTTCACCTTTCGACTATGAAAATTCCACACTACTCTACCTGGTAAATGACATCCCCGAACCGGCGGAAGCCAATGCCTATCAGCGCGATGTGGAAAGCGCGATTATCCGGTTAGCTAAAGCCACCGGCGGCAGGATGTTGGCATTATTTACTTCTTATGCCCAACTTAAACGAACCGCGCAGGCAATAGCCCCAGCCATGGCAGATGCTGGAATTCAAGTGTATGAGCAGGGAGAAGGTGCCTCGACAAATACGCTGCTGGAAACTTTCCGGGAAGCCGAAAAAGCGGTCCTCCTCGGCACGCGCGCTTTTTGGGAGGGTGTGGATATCCCCGGGCAGGCGCTTTCTGTTCTGGTGATCGTCAAACTCCCGTTTGATGTCCCATCCGATCCCATCATCGCCGCTCGCTCTGAGACCTTTGATGATCCTTTCAACGAATACAATCTTCCCGAAGCAATTCTGCGGTTTCGGCAGGGGTTTGGTCGCCTCATCCGCACCCAGTCCGATCGTGGCGTCGTGGTCATTTTGGATAAACGAGTACTTACTAAGAAATATGGTCGGTTATTTCTTGACTCGCTACCAGTTTGTACGCGCAAAGTGGCTTCCAGCCTGGATCTGCCAGCTGAAGCTGTAAAATGGCTGAACATCTAGGCATCTTTATTGGTGTTAACAAAGAAAACAAATGGAGAGTGAAGAATGAAATATGTAATTGGTACAATGCGCCCTCGATTCCTACTGCTCGCTCTTTCCTGTACTTTTCTAGCCATGACGGTTGCCATCTGGACTACCGGAGCAGTCAATCCATGGTTCGCTGTGCTCTCTTTCATCGGCGCGGTCGCTGCCCATGGCTGTGTGAATGCAATCAATGAATACCACGATGTCAAATCCGGGCTGGATTTTCGTACCACTCGGACGCCATTCAGCGGCGGTAGTGGTACCCTGACCCAGGATCCTACCAAGGCATCCCTTGTTCTTGGCACTACGATTGTGACCGCGATGATCACTGTGATCATCGGTATCTACTTCACCATCAAGGTTGGATGGCTAATCCTCCTCATTGGTGGGATTGGTTTACTGGTTATTTTTGCTTATACCCCCTGGTTTAATAAACAGCCGCTGCTTTGCCTGTTGGCTCCAGGATTTGGATTTGGTACCCTCATGGTACTCGGAACTTTCTATGTGCTTACTGGAACCATCACCTGGAGCGCCGTTCTGACTTCATTTATTCCGTTCTTTCTCGTCAGCAATTTGCTCCTCCTAAACGAATTCCCTGACGTTGAAGCAGACAAGACCGTCTCACGCAGACATTATCCCATTCTCATCGGAAGAAAAGCCTCAGCAAAAATTTTCGTGGGTTTCCTGGTGGCTACTTATGGGGTCATGCTTCTGGGTGTGCTGACAAAATTGGCCCCGCCCTGGACGCTGCTTGGTCTACTTACTCTTTTCATTGCCATCCCAACTGCCCAATCGGTCATAAAAAAAGCGGAGGACATCCCGGCTTTGATCCCCACGCTGGGGCAAAACGTGATGCTGAACCTGATTACACCAGTTTTGATGGGCATCGGCTTTTTGCTGGGCTAAGGGAACAAAATCGTCGCTGAGAACGTCATTAGAGGGCAGGGTGATCCCTGTCCTCCTTTTTTAAGTCTGTCAGGATTTAATAAGAAGGAGAATGATATTTCAAAAGATATAATCAAGGGTAGTTCAAAAATTTTCCCTGGTTGAATGGAGGTTGCATGAGTCTGAGAAAACAAAAAATAATAAGGGGGTTCATAATCCTTTTGCTTGGTTTTCCCCTCACTGCGTGCAGCCTAGCGCAACAACCTGCGGCTCATCTCCCCGAAGATGTCCTCGACACCAAGGTGCCTACTGCAATCCAAACTCAGCCTGCAGATGAGGAAACCTCCCTTCCCGCAATAATTACAGAAAATTCCGCCATCGCTGAGACAATATCCACTCCTGCACCCCCCGAGCCGGGCATATCCCCGCTGGCAATAGCCTTCGTTTCACCAGAACTGAATGCTTATTATTGGAACGAAAGCCTGTCTTCAGCAGTCCTTTTAACCACCACCGGTGATATACAGGAAACAATCGTTTCCCCGGATGGCAGTCAGGTGCTCCTGATTCGTTCAGGTGATTGGGTGAACTATCAGGTGGATCTTATTAATGCCGATGGGACAGGTCTGCGTACCCTCCTCACCCCGGCTGATTTTGATTTGCTGCCACGCCCGGAGGGTTCACTTTCTACCGTGCCTGCGCACATTGCCTGGATCCCCCGCAGTAACCAAATTGCCATGACTACCCAATCCTATTTTGAAGGACCCGGATCTCAGACCGGTCAGCATCTCTATATCATTGATCCGGATAGTGGAAGGATGAGCGCTTTGCTGTCGATTCCCGAGGTGTGGCGGTGGGATTTCACCTACTCACCTGATGGCTCGAAGTTGCTCATTTCCAAGCCCGAAGGAGTCGATCTCTACAGTCGGGATGGGAATTTGCTTTACCAAGATCTCATCACGTATCCTTTTGTCAATACTGCCTCAGATTATGCCTGGATCGCCAACCCTTCCTGGTCAATGGACGGCACCTCGGTCATCATCGTAGTGCCCCCACAGGAGCCCTGGGAAATACCCATGGCAGAATCAAGTATCTGGTACTGGAACGAGAACCTGCCTGCTGCAAAACTCATCGGGGAGGAAGTGATGAGATACCAGGCGACAGGGCTGGCATCCACATCCCCCGACCTGGCAAAAGTGCTCTATCTGGCACCAACAGGCACAGACGAAGCTCCAACAGTCACGCTCAAGCTTTTCGATATGGTAGAGATGTCTGCGACCAATATCGCTGAAGGGGAGATTTACACTCTGCCCTCCTGGTCAACCGATGGCAGCCAGTTTTATTATCATGATCAATCCTCTGGCAGTTATATCGTAGCGGTGGATGGGGCGGCAATCCGACTGGCAGATTTCAGCAACGCCAACACCGCCGTCTGGGTGGATGAATCCCGCTTGGTTGGCGCATCCGGTCCTGAAGGTGGCTGGCGTCTGCTCCTGGGTGGATCCGGGATTACGACCCAGGTGATATACTCATCAGGATTAACGGATAATCCGATCAGGTTTAGTGTCAACCGCTGATTGCCAGGGAAAATCACAAAAGTGGATGAGTTATAATCGACAAGATTAATGTATTTGAAAGATAAGATCAGGAGATCAAATGTTGAAGTTTCGTAACACATCGTTGATATTCATTTTGCTGGGGATTCTCGTTTTGAGCGCATGCCAACCCCAAGCCCCCACACCTTCTGCCGAGGAGATTCAACAGGCAGTAGAACAAACCATTGCCGCCCTGCCTACAGCCACCTCAACACCTCAGCCTACCGCCACACCAACCCCCACCATGACCCCCACTCCGGTGATCATCAAAAATGGTCCGACGAATTTCCCGGAGAACGTCAATCCGCTGACAGGGCTCGAAGTATCCAATCCAGCTCTGTTAAACCGGCGTCCATTAATGATCAAAGTTGCAAATTTCCCTCGTGAAGGACGCCCCCACGCCGGGCTTTCTTTCGCGGATATTGTATTTGATTATTACACCGGCGAAGGCGCCAATCGCTACCTGGCGCTATATTACGGTCAGGATGCCAGTCAGATCGGTCCGGTACGGTCAGGACGTCTGGTTGATCGCTACCTGGTTGGTATGTATCAGGGGGTGCTGGGGGCAGTGTATGCCTGGGCAGGCACCTGGTCAGAGATTCTGGATTACCTTGGCTGGACACGCGTCATTTCAGAAGGGACGAACACCTGCCCGGCAATGTGCCGCGATGAAGCATTGAACAAAATTGAACCGGAAATCAGTGTTTTTGCCAATTCTGCTGAGATGAGCAAATACTATGCTGCACGGTCGAATGCCACCAATACACGCCAAAACCTGGATGGAATGGCTTTCAATACCATCCCACCCGCGGGTGGCGCGCCTGCAACAGAATTAACCCACCAGTTCGGTAAAAACAATCTTGCCAAATGGGTTTACAACCCGGATACGCATAAATACATGCGTTGGATTGACAGCATCAAAACAGATGGTTCGCTTGAAATGATCCCTCTGGTGGATCGGGTAACCGGAGAACAATTGCAATTTTCGAACGTGATCGTTTTTCTTGTCCCGATTGAACAGTTGAATAAGGATGACACCCTGCACGAATACAGCATCTTGAATACCACCGGAAGGGCTTTAATCTTCCGCGATGGTCAAATGTACGATATGACGTACAAGACGGGTTATGAGACCCCAATCCAGTTCTTAGATAAAGAAGGCAACCCCTTTGAACTGCAACCAGGTAACACCTGGATCCATTTAACTGGCTCTTATACCTCGGTGACTGAAGAAAGTGCAGGGATCTACTTTACGAAGAACGGTCTTCCTTAAAAAAAGAGACTTGGATTAAGAAAACGGTGTGTGCCCATTTTTTGATGCACACACCGTTTTTTTATTCCACCGGACCGGAGGCAAACTGAATTCGATTTCCTTCCGGGTCATAGAAGGTACCGAAGCAAACCGTTTGGGGAATGTTGACCGCATTTTCACACCGAACACCACGGGCGCGCAGTTCCCGGGTGACCTGAATCGCGTTGTCCACAGTTAGTACTGCGGTTGCCCCTCCGATATAGGGTGGGATAGGTTCGGATTCCTCCCAACGGCTGATGGCAAGGTGGGTCGCATTTTCCTCACCAAATTCAATCCAGCCCATTTCATCATTGACATAAAAAACCTGCCAGCCAAGCGTTTCAGTATAAAACTTCTTGGCTCGTTCCCAATCCATAACGTGGTAAGAAACGACATTTACACTTTTGAATAGCGCCATTTCCAACTCCTCTTTAGCTTAATGGAATGGAGAAGGTCAAACTATGAATTTGGAAGCGATGAATTACGAAGGAAGGTTCCATCGCGTAAATCACGCAATGCTTCATTGATCTCGGCAACCGTATTCATCACCATCGGTCCATAGCGAACGATCGGTTCGCGGAGAGGTTTGGCGGCAGCCACTAAGAATCTTGTCCCCAGTAAACCGCCGGTGACCGAAATTTTTCCCCCCTCGCCAAGTACCACCAAACGAGTTGATTCGACCTGTGTATTACAAAAAAGTCCGCCCCCCTTGAAGACATAAAGAAACGCATTATGCCCGATTGGTAAATCCATTTCAAAGGTATCGCCGCATTCCACTGCGACATCCATGTAGATTGGATCGACGTAAATACCGCTTACAGGACCGGTTTGATTGCCGTATTTACCGGAGATCAGGCGAATCGCCACTCCTTTGACCGGGTTCAGCCAGGGGACTTTTGAAGCTGGAATCTCCTGATAACGGGGTGGACACATTTTCAATTCTGAGGGTAAATTTACCCACAACTGAAAACCTTCCATGTGCCCCCCCAAACCCTCCGGCATTTCCTCGTGGAGGATCCCACCGCCAGCCGTCATCCATTGCACATCACCGGAAGTAATCTCTCCTTTGTTCCCGAGACTATCTTTATGCCGCACAAGCCCGGCAAGCATGTAAGTAACCGTCTCAATCCCCCGATGGGGATGCATTGGAAAACCACGCCGGTAATCTTCAGGGTTGTGAGAGCCAAAATGATCCAGCAGGAGGAAAGGGTCAAGGGAATCGAGGCTGGCGCCTCCGATACTACGCCGTAATTTCACACCTGCTCCTTCTCGCACCCATTGAGGCTCGATAACTTGAAGGACAGGTCGTAAAATGCCGGCGTCATCCATAGATTCCTCCTTCTCACTCTTCTCTAATTATAGTGACTCCCGAAGTTTTCGGGAGTCAGAGGAATTAGATATCCAGGTTGCGGACGGCATGGGCATGGGTGGTAATAAACCGGGTTCGCGGAGGAACGGCTGACCCCATCAACATATCGAAAGTGTGATCGACAACCGCCGCATCGTCAATCGAGACTTGCAGGAGCGTTCTCGTCTCAGGGTTCATTGTCGTATCCCACAATTGCTCGGGGTTCATTTCACCCAACCCTTTATAGCGTTGGAGGCTGGCTTTTTCAGCGGAAGCGCCTAATTCTTTCAGGTATGTATCCTTTTCAGCATCCGAGTAAACGTATCGCGCCTGGTTCTTGTGGGCAATCCGGTACAAAGGCGGTTGGGCAATGTAGAGATGACCTTCCTCAATGATCTGAGGCATATAGCGGTAGAAGAAAGTGAGCAGCAGGGTGCGGATATGGCTGCCATCGACATCAGCATCCGTCATGATGATAATACGCCCGTAACGGAGGTTCTTGATATCGAAATTATCGCCGATGCCGGTGCCTAAAGCGGAAATGATGGATTTGATCTCCTCATTGCCCAGGATCTTGTCCAGGCGGGCACGTTCAGTATTGAGGATCTTCCCCCGCAGTGGCAGTACTGCCTGAAAATGCCGGTCACGCCCTTGTTTGGCAGAGCCACCTGCCGAGTTCCCTTCCACGATGTACATTTCAGTCTTATTGCTATCCTTTTCTGAGCAATCCGCCAGTTTTCCGGGCAGAGTCAGTGATTCAAGTGCAGATTTGCGAATGACCAGATCGCGGGCTTTGCGTGCCGCGTCACGAGCACGCGCTGAAGTGAGGCATTTGGAGATAATCGCTTTCCCCGCGGCAGGGTTTTCTTCCAGGAACGCACTGAAGGACTCACCTACGACCTGTTGAACATAGGTTTGAACCTCAGGGTTCATCAATTTCACCTTAGTCTGACTCTCGAATTGCGGATCAGGATGTTTGATACTGACGATTGCCGTCATACCCTCACGGGTATCATCACCAGTAAAATTCGGGTCGGCGTCCTTGAGCAAATTGGCACGGCGAGCGTAATCGTTAATCACCCGGGTAACTGCGGTTCGCAAACCGGTCAAATGGGTGCCGCCATCGATGGTATTGATCGTATTGGCAAAGGAAAAAACGGACTCATTGTAGGAATCAGTGAATTGAACCGCCACCTCAATGCCGATATTGTCAATCTCTTTTTCCACATAATACACCGGGTGAAGCACTTCCCGGTTGCGATTGATATAACGCACGAAGGAGACGATCCCTCCCTCAAAGAGGAAAGTGGTTTCTTTTTCGGGAGGACGTTCATCAACCATTTTAATTTTTACTTTACGGGTGACAAACGCCATTTCCCTTAACCGCTGGGCAAGGGTCTCAAATTTATAATCGAGGTCACCTTTGAAAATCTCCCGATCAAAGCGGAAGGTGGTCATCGTACCCGTTTTATGTGCGGGAGCCTTGCCAATAACCTTTACTGGTTCCAGTGGGATGCCGCGTTCATAACGCTGGTAGTACTCATGCCCATCACGGTAAACATGAACCTCGCACCATTCTGAAAGCGCATTGACCGCCGAAACCCCAACGCCATGCAAGCCCCCGGATACTTTGTAGGAAGAATGCCCGAACTTGCCGCCGGCGTGAAGCACCGTCATCACCACCTCGAGGGCGGATTTTTGTTTTTCTGGATGAATGTCCACGGGGATACCCCGCCCGTTATCCATTACGGTGACACTGGAATCGGCATGAATGATGATGTCAATCTGGTTGCAGGCGCCCATTAAAGCTTCGTCGATAGAATTATCGACCACTTCATACACCAGATGATGCAAAGCCTTAAGATCTGTGCCGCCCACGTACATGCCCGGACGGCGGCGTACAGCCTCCAGACCTTCAAGCACCTGAATATCTTTCGCCCCATAACTACTAGGTGGATTATTCAACGGAACTACCTCCGGTTTCTTGTTGTTGTTTCAATTCCTGAAGCCGCTGGATGTTGTATTGCATCCATTTCAGCCCCTCACGATAATAGAAAAAGCTGGCACAAAGTAAGCCTGTAACGGTAAAGGCATGACCACCAATCCCTAGAGCCAGCAGCCAGGACCCGGGTTCTGGAATCGTCCACAACATGTTCAAGCCTTCACTAATCAAGACGCTGGTCAACACAAACAGACTGGTTCCCGGCAGGAAGAATCGGATCATACGCATGGAAATCAGCATGGAAGGAAAAGCCTTCTGATCGATGGCAAAGATCCCGTGCGGAGAAAAGACTAATGGCAAGACCAGCCATATCAAAATGAAGAAAAGCCCAAAGATCAGAAATTGAGCCAGCGCTGCACTGAAAAGAGAAACCAGCGATAGAAGAATGGAAATTGGAATGGCGATGAGAATTAAGAGGACAACCAGAATTAAAAAGAAAAGAATTGTCTGCCAGACCTGCGCGATCAGCTTTTTCCAATTTAACTTTTCCGGCTCATCCAATGAATAGCGGGCTAAGGAATTAAAGTAGACCGCGCCCAGGAAAAAGCCAATCAAAAGCAAGCCAATCATAATGACCGCGGCAATGCCGAAAGAAGGCACTTCCATTAAGATGGATTTCCCCAGCGGCGATTCCAGCGAAGACATGCGGGCAAGCAGGCTCGGTATGCCAATTGGAATCGTGCGTACCAGACTGAACAAATTGAATTGTTCAAGGAACCCGGTATAAGTCGTGGTTGCCGCGCGCATGGATTCAAGCAATTCCTCCGGGGTGTACCGGAGCATGGTGGTGCTGAAATTTTGCAGATAGGATGACAACAAGTCGTTGACCCGTAATTTCGGACCGAGCCAGAGGAAAAGGTCAACTAGCACGGGGATCAGGAGCAGAGTTACCCGGTTGGCAACTGTATTGAACCCTTTTAGCAGCGTGGGAAACAGCCGTGGCGGCATTACTTGAAGAGATTTCACTTGATCATTCATACAGGCTTCAATTTTACCATATCTGGTTTTTTGCCCGTTTTCGCGGCTAAGGAGGAATGACAGGATGAAGTAAAATAAGCCCGTGGATGATCACCGGCACCTCCCCGACGTAGACCGTCTGAGCGTGGTAATTGCGCTCATTCTAATCGCCTATTCCACAACTGCCTTCATTCATCTACCTACTCGATCCATCGAGTTACAATTACCCGGCTTTCTGTTGCAACTGAATTTGAACTTTAACACGCTGGTTGCCAGCATGAGCGCGCTGCTGGCGGCTGCCGGTTCCGATTGGCTGCTTAGTTCACACCCCTCCTTGGATAACAAATTGCGCTGGCAGCACTGGCTGTTGCCGGCTTTTTCAGCCGTTGCGGTGGGAATTACCCTGGGAACCTTACCTCTCGGTCCAACCTGGTGGATTATATTTGCCTTAGGGGCAGTACTGATGGCTGGCGTGCTTGTATCAGAATACATTTCAGCTGACCCTTATGACTTGCGTTTTTCCTTCGCAGTGATTGGCTTGACAGCCGTAAGTTATGCGCTTTTCCTGATCATCGTCATTTCTCTCGTTGGTGCCGGTTTTCGGTTATACATCTTACTCAGCGCTCTGGTTCCCACCGTTTTCCTGGTGTCTGCCCGCACGCTTTTCTTACGTCTGGGTGGCAAATGGACACTTGGCTGGGCAGGTGGAATTACATTGATCCTGACGCAAATCGCTGCTGCCTTGTATTATTTACCACTTACACCACTTCAGCTAAGTATGAGTTTACTGGGTCTGTTATATGGACTGGTTTCGGTAGCCGTTAACCTGGAGGAAAAACGCCACGGTCAGGCAGTTTGGCTGGAACCGGTCTTCATGACGCTTTGTTTTGTCGTATTAGGTTTTCTGTTATAACAAATCTCTAGGGTGGGAAACTAAAGAACTCAGCTGCCTGACTCGGTTGAAAGATCGTCCGCGGATAGAGTTTTATATAGATAAACCACATTGCGCCTGTGCAAATCCACGCCTACCCCACCCAAGGTAACCCGGCTCTTCCCGCAGGATTCAATATCAATCTCCCCCAAAGCCTCAATAGGATTGCGCTTTTTCGCCGCGGCACGGACGCTCTTTCGAACAGCACTGATATATGCCAGGTTGGAACGGGTCGCCTCTTCAATCTCACCGCGTAGAATAATATCCCCATGCCCTTGAATGATGTTCTCCAGCCCCATCTTGCCAATCCGTTTGATCGTAGCGGCAATTTCATCCGGATTGCCGTCTACCATAAAGGGCAAAGGCATAAAGGCATCGCCAGCGAATAAAACACGGTCTTCCTCAACCAGGACGGAAATACCATCTGCCGAGTGTCCGGTGGCAGACGAACAAATGAGCGTCTTTTTACCTACGCGCAAAGTAAGACTGCCTTCGGAGAAAGTCAGATGGGGCAGCACCATCTTTACCTGGCGGAAAGCAGCGTTTTCTTTCTTAATGGATTCCAGGGCTGCCTCCCCTTTTTGCTGCATTGCTGCGCGTGCAAGCGAATGAGCAATGACTGTAGCCCCGGGAAAGAAACAGTTCCCCCAGCAGTGATCGGCGTGATAATGTGTATTGATCACATAACGCACTGGCACTCCGAGGGTTTCCTCGATGTAAGCCCGCATTTCAAGTGATTCCTCAGGAAGAGCCAGAGTGTCAATCACCACCGCCCAATTTGGACCAGTCACAGCTCCAGCGGTTACCTGAGCGTAAATCTCACTTTGAAACCAATACACATTATCTGAAACACGTTCCCGATGCATAGTCAAATCCTAAATACAAAATATGGTTAAAGCCATTCAACCATTTAGGATAGCATAAAAAAATTAAAAAGTCAAAAAAATCAGTCTGTTGGAGTTAGAGAGGATTCATCAGAGGTCTTTTTAATCGTGAAGGTATCAAAATCACGGGCGACGAAAGTATTTTCAAAGACAGCTTGAGCTTCCGCAAAAACATCCTTGTCACGGTATCTGCGGCTCAGATGTGTCAAAATCAGCTGCCCGGTACCTATCCTTTTGGCGAACTCGGCTGCCTGGCGGGCGGTGAGATGCGAAAACTGGTGAGCCAGATCCCGTTCTGTTTCAAGGTAAGTAGACTCGATGACCAAACCGTCCACACCCTGCAGCACGTCCTCCAGAGTCTCTGTTTCTCCAAGGTCACCGAGGGTTGCCAGGCGCACGCCTGGTCGGAACTCACCGGTTACCATAGCCGGAGTAATTACTTTCCCATCCGGCAAGGTTACCGTTTCGCCATTAACAAGTTTGCCACGTAAAGGACCGGGAGGAATGCCTAAAGACTCGGCTTTTTCCGCCAGAAAGGGTTGTCGCCCTTTTTCTTCAAAAAGATAGCCGTAGCAATCCGGTCCACGATGGTTAACGGCGAACGCACTGAGGGTAAAATCCTCCGCCTCAAAAATCACCCCCGGTTTTACCGTCACAAGGTTGACAGGCATCGGTGGACGGGCACCGCGCAACACCACATTGTTGATCAAGTCACTGATCCGATCGAGAGCATTCGCGCCACCATAAATATCCAGCTGATCAATGCTTTCCCAGCGCATAAAGGTGGAAAGCAACCCGCCCAAGCCGAGGATATGGTCAAGATGACCATGTGTAATCAAAATTCGATTGAGCCGCTTGAAACCAATGCCTGATTGCAAAATCTGGCGCTGTGTGCCTTCGCCACAGTCAACTAAAAAGCGATATTCATCATGCTGAACGAGGTAGGAGGGTAGATTGCGTTTCGGGGAGGGTGCGGAAGCTGAGGTGCCGAGAAAGATGATTTCAAACAAAGGTAGGGTGTCCTTTCAGATTGTCCCCTAATTTTACTCTAGTTTGCAGTTCTGGCATCGAAGGATAAATGGCACGAAGATTGCAATCATAAAAGGACGATTTCTATCCTTTGATCGCTGGTGTTCAAACCGCAGGAAAGGAGCAGGTGAATGGAATTTGAAAGTATCAGGATCGAGAAACCTGAAAATACCAATTTTATTCTTGGTCAATCCCACTTTATAAAGACCGTGGAGGACATTCACGAAGCCCTCGTCACTACGGTACCAGGGATCAAATTTGGGCTGGCATTTTGTGAAGCCTCAGGTGCCTGCCTGATTCGTTCCACAGGAACGGATGATGGATTGACTGATCTCGCCTGCCGGAACGCCATGCGCATCAGTGCCGGACATAGTTTTATTCTCTTCCTTGGTGACGGATTTTTCCCCATCAATGTGCTGAATACGATTAAAAATATCCCCGAGGTGTGTTCCGTGTTTTGCGCAACGGCGAATGAGACAGATGTCATTATCTATGATAACGGTCGTGGACGGGGCATTATGGGTGTGGTTGAAGGGGAAAAGCCCAAAGGATTTGAAACAGAGGCAGATGTGAAATGGCGCAAGGATTTTCTGCGCAAGATCGGTTATAAAGCTGGGTGAGTTTTACAAACTCCATCCGATTTAATAGGAGTCTATGATGAGAAAAATCCTTCCAGTCCTACTCGTTTTGATGCTGACTCTCACCGCCTGCGGCAATTTCCCTCTCAGTGGTAACAATGATCAGGTATCTGATGCGGAGATGGCAACGCGGGTCGCAGAGTTGCTTTCAACCATGACCACACCGACCGCAGAAATTGTATTTCCGCCAACCCCCACACCAACTTCCGCTGTGCCTGAGCCCACAAAAACCCCGGAACAGGAAACACCGGTGGTAGTTACTGAAGAGCCAGGGGAAACCGCAACGGAACCTGCCGTAGCCGAAACTCCATCCGGAGGATCACCGACTCCAGATACCACCACAACTGCGTCCCCAACCTCTACGCTCGAAGTTCCTGATACTGATCCCATCCTCAAGCTGGGCAAACCCAGTACCAGCGATTCATTCGAAAGTTATGAAAACTGGTCCTGGCCAACCGGATCGGATAGTTATTTAACAGTCTCTTTCAAAGATGGTTATATGGAGATGACTGGCTTAACTTCCATGGCAGGATGGCGCCTGCCAATGGTTGCCCAGCAAACCAACAGTTACATCGAACTCACCGTCAATTCTGCCGCCTGTGCTGATAAGGACTCCTACGGCATCATCTTCCGCGTGCCCGTGTTTAAGGAACCCACGCAGGGCTATTTGTACGAAGTCACCTGTGATGGCTATCTGCGGCTTTGGAAGTGGAACGGAAACATCAAACCAAAAGGGGAAGCTGAAATTCTGATTAATTGGAAAGAATCTCCGGATATTCATAAGGGTGCCAATCAAGTAAACCGCCTGGGCGTGATGGTGGTGGGTAAGAAGTTCACCTTATACATGAATGGCGTCCCACAGGGAGAAGCCAGCGATTCCAGCTTCTCGGCGGGTTTCTTCGGCACCTTCGTGCGCTCGGTTTCGACACCCAAATACACCGTTAAATTCGATGAAATGAAAATTTGGGAGAACCCGGCGCAGTAATCCGAACGAATAATATGATTTTCAGAGCGCCGTCAGGCGCTCTGCTGTTTAATTACACCCGGCAGGATTCGTCCTTTCAGGCTAAAATCAGGCTGTAAGGGAGATACAAGCAGGATGAAAAGTTATCGCAAAGAATTGGTGATGAACGTTCCAACACGCCGGGGATTTGTGAACATTACCCCCCAGGTAAATGCCTGCCTGCGCGAGAGTGGCATTATGGAAGGTCTTGTACTGGTCAATCCGATGCATATCACCGCTTCGGTTTTTATTAACGATGATGAATCCGGTCTCCATCAGGATTATGAAACCTGGCTGGAGAAACTGGCACCGCATGACCCTGTCCGTCAATACCGGCATAATGACACCGGCGAAGATAATGCTGATGCCCACATCAAACGTCAGTTGATGGGTCGGGAAGTGGTGGTAGCGGTGACCAACGGGAAGCTTGATTTTGGCACCTGGGAACAGATCTTTTATGCCGAATTCGATGGACGGCGCCCAAAACGAGTGCTGGTCAAGATCATCGGAGAATAAGACAGGTAATCACGGAGATCGGTGGCGTATGCTTCCCCATCAAATTTATTTTGGCGATAATCTGGAATTCTTACGCGCCTTGCCAGATGAGAGCGCGGATCTGATTTATATTGACCCACCTTTCAACACCGGGAAAAAACAGGCACATACTCAACTCCGCACTTCTCAATCAGAGCATGGAGACAGGGTGGGTTTTAAAGGCAAGCGCTATGAAACGATCAAACTCGGTTCGTTCTCTTACATGGACCTGTTTGATGATTTTATGGCTTTCATTGAACCCCGCCTGGTGGAAGCCCATCGAGTGCTGACCCCCTTTGGGAGTCTATATTTTCATATCGATTACCGTGAAGTGCATTATTGCAAGATTCTCCTTGACCAACTCTTCGGACGGGAGAGCTTTCTTAATGAAATCATCTGGGCTTATGATTATGGCGCCCGGACGAAAAAGAAATGGCCCCCAAAGCACGATAATATCTTATGGTATGCGAAAAACCCGGAAAATTATGTATTTAATTATGCCGATATAGAAAGGATTCCCTACATGGCACCAGGTTTGGTAGGACCGGAAAAAGCCGCGCGCGGGAAGATTCCAACCGATACCTGGTGGCATACCATCGTCCCAACCAATGGGAAGGAAAGAACCGGTTATCCGACCCAAAAACCTTTGGGAATTCTACGGCGTATCATCCAGGCGTCCTCCCATCCTGGCGACACCGTACTGGATTTCTTTGCCGGTAGCGGCTCCACCGGCGCAGCCTGCCTTGAACTGGGTCGCAGGTTCATTCTGGTGGATGACAACCCTCAGGCATTGGAAGTCATGGCGCAGCGCTTTCGCGGGGTGACGGGAATTGAATGGATTAATTATGAACCGTAAGATTTCCTTTACGGAGATCATGGATCAGCTTGTGGCGCTTGAGAATCCGGTCAATATCGCCGGTCAGCGCCGCTTCGGCATTCGCGGTGATCAGATGCTGGGTATTTCTATCGAAAACCTGCGCAAGTTAGCCCGTGGTGTGCGGGATCACGACCTTGCCGCCCAGTTGTGGGCTTCAGGTATTCACGACGCCCGTCTGTTGGCATCATTGGTGGACGACCCGCACCTTGTTACCGTGGAACAAATGAACCGTTGGGTGAGAGACTTCGATTCCTGGGATCTTTGTGATCAGGTAACCAATAATCTTTTTTCCAACGCCGGGGATGTTCTGGACTTAATACCCGTTTGGGCACATCAGGAAGAGGAATTTATCCGCCGGGCGGCTTTTTCCACCCTTGCGGCAATCGCCTGGCACGGGAATCAGTACTCCGATCCTACGCTAGCTGCTTTTTTCCCGCTGATTGAAGAGTATGCCAGCGATGAGCGTAACTTTGTGAAGAAGGCGGTAAATTGGTCACTACGCAACATCGGCAAGAAGCGGGCAGGCTTGCGCCAGCAGGCAGTCGCTTGTGCGCAGAGACTGGCTGAAAGCGATAATCCCACTGCAAGGTGGGTGGGGCGTGATGCTTTACGAGAATTTGAACACAAATTTGGAGCCGAGAAGAAGGAGATCAATTAACGCATGAGCTATCCAATCCTTGAATTCGATGAGGACTGCAGTTCTATCACCATGCCGGATCCCTTTGCGCTTGATTTTGCATCAAGAGTTCCTTCTCGCGGCGTATTGTGTTTTTTTCAGGATGTGATCAACGAGTTGGTTTCACTCAATCAATTGACTGTGATTGGTTATCTTCGATCAGAAATTGGAAAACACGCCGTTTACCAATACACTCATGACAGCGAACCTGTTACCGTTTTTCACCCTGGCATTGGGGCACCGCTGGCAGCTGCTTTTTTAGAGGAATTGATTTCGATCGGGGTAACGAAATATATCGTTTGTGGCGGATGCGGCGTGCTGGATCGCAAGATTGATCCTGGAACGCCGGTAATTCTCACTGCTGCCATCCGAGATGAAGGAACTTCTTATCATTACCTTCCACCCTCCCGTGAGGTTAAACCTCATCCGGCTGCGGTGCGAGCGATCGAATCTGCCTGTCAGGAACTTGATGTTCCTTACCGCAAGGGAACCAGCTGGACAACTGATGCTTTTTATCGGGAGACCCCGGGGAAACGCAAGTTGAGGATGGAAGAAGGTTGTGAAGTAGTTGAAATGGAAGCCGCAGCATTCTTTGCCGTAGCTCAGTTTCGAGATATCAAGCTGGGGCAAATCGTTTACGGCGGAGACCTTGTCCATCCCGATGGCTGGGATTCACGAGCCTGGGTAGGTCGTTCTGATTCCCGCCGCTTACTCTTTGATCTGGCAGTGCATGCGGTGCAGCACCTGTAGCCTGTTTAGAACCAAAATCAAGGCACAGCAGGGCGTAGGTGGCTGAGGGCGCGTACCTGCTCCACAGCGTGGTAGGAAGATCGTACCAGTGGAGCGCTTTCCACCCAGCCAAAACCCAGTTTTTCACCATATTGTTTCAACTCGGCAAATTCCTCCAGCGTATAGTAACGCTCGATTGGCAAGTGCCGGCGACTGGGTTGAAGGTATTGCCCGATGGTTAGAATATCAACACCCCAACTGCGCAAGTCACGCATGACTGCTTTTATTTCGTGCATGGTTTCCCCCAAACCCAGCATAATGCCGGATTTGGTTAAGACTTCTGGATCGAGCTCTTTGGCATTTCTCAACACGGCTTCCGACCATTCATAGTGATCCTGCGGCTGGACCCGTTTGAATAAGGAGGGCACGGTCTCCACATTATGGTTGAGAATCTCCGGACGGGCATCCATCACAATTTTTAGCGCATCCCGACTGGCTTTGAAGTCCGGAATCAGGACTTCTACCGAACAATCAGGCTGAAGTTCACGAATGCGTCGGATGACGGCTGCGAAAATTGGCGCGCCGCCATCCTCTCTTTCATCCCGATTCACTGACGTGATCACCGCGTGTTTCAGGTTTAATACTTTTACAGCCTGGGCAACCCTTTCCGGTTCCTCCCAATCAATCGGCTCCGGTCGACCGTGTTTTACATCGCAAAATCGGCATGAACGGGTACAAACGTCGCCCAGAATCAGGAAGGTAGCCGTGCCTGATCCCCAGCATTCCCCCAGATTTGGACAACCTGCTTCCTGGCAGACCGTATGCAGTGAAGTTTGGCGCATGAGCGCCTGTAATTGATCAACCCCTTCCCCTGAAGGCGCGCGTACCTTTATCCACTCAGGGCGGCGCAGCGGTCTGGGGCTTGCAGGGCTGGGATTAATTCGGTCTCGGGTCGGTTGATCAGGCATATGGTCTCCTGCGGCTATTATACCCGCTGAAAGAAAGCAAAACGGGGAGGTTGACTCCCCGTTTAGGTTGATAGGAAGGTTGCGAGCTTATTCTGATTGCAGCTTGTAACCCAGCCGGTCGATGTTCTTAATGATTCCCTGTTTGCCATCTACTTTATTGAACTCCTGGCGCAAAAGATAGACCAGATATTTCAATCGGTTGCGTACCTCATCCCCCGTCTCTTTCCAAATTTGGGTGGTAATTTCATCATAAGTCACCACTTTGGGGGCATTTTTTGCCAGCACAAGCATCACTTCAAACATTTTTCCGGTTAGTTGGATGCGCTTACCACGATAGAAAACTTCCTGCGTGGTGAGATCAATCACCATTTCAATTGCTGGCAAAACGATGCGGTTGATGTCTTTCCTCCCACCAGTGCGGCGCAACACTGACTGGCAGCGGGCGATCACTTCAGCCTGGTTAAAAGGTTTCGTGACGTAATCATCCACGCCAAGCTGCAAGGATTTGACAATATTCTCCGTCTGGCTGAGCGCAGAGATCACAATCACGGGAATATCTGAAACTTCTCGTATACGGCTGAAGGTTTCCCAGCCATCCATTTCCGGCATCATGAGATCAAGAAGAATGATGGATGGATTAATATCCGCAAGTTTGTTCAACGCTTCATTTCCGCTCAAAGCGCCTGAAACATCGTAGCCTTCACGTTGAAAAATCAACTTCAAAAGGGTCACCGTATCCGGTTCATCATCAATCACCAGTACCCGCACCCGCTCACCGGCTTGAATCTGATCCAGATCAATCCCCTTCTTAATTGTCTCTGCAGCTTCACTCATCCCTGCCTCCTTGAATCCCCTTGTCTCCAAGAATAAAAACGAAACCAGTTTAGAAGAACTGGTCTGTTTCATCTTTTGGTAATAAATTAATTATACGTTATTTTACCGGAAATCAACTATTCAATTGTATGTTCAATATTTGAACACAAACGATAGCCTAACCGATCAATATTTTCAAGCACTTCCACAGAAGGGTCAATCGCCAGAAATTCTTTCCGCAGTAAGTAAACCAGATACTTAAGCCGGTTGCGGACGGCAATCGTATTCTCACCCCAAACCTTCATTGTGAGATCCTGATAATTGACAACCCGCGGAGCATTACGCGCCAGCAATGCCAGTACTTCGAACATTTTCCCGGTCAACTGAATCCGTCTATCATGATAATTCACCTCGTATGTATCCAGATCAATCTTCAGCCGCAACGAGGGAAAGATAAACAAATGATCAGGAGAAGTATGTTCGGATCGGCGTAAAACAGCATTTACCCGGGCGAGCAGCTCCAGCTCATCAAAAGGCTTGGTAATATAGTCATCAACGCCATTCTGCAACAGCTGAACCACTGTTTCTTTTCTCCCTACTGCCGATAGGACAATTACGGGTACATCCATTACCTGGTGAATCGCCGTTAATGTATCCTCGCCGCTCATCTCAGGCATGAGCAGATCCAAAATAACCAGTGATGGTTGGACGTCTGTAAGTTTCTTCAGCGCCTCAGCACCACTAGCCGCACCGGAGACGTTGTAGCCATTGCTGATGAAGATGCGCTTCAGCAGATTGACGTTGGCAGTATCATCATCAATGACCAGAATGCGTTTCCGTTGGAGTAACTCTTGTTGATCGAGGTCGATTCCGACATTCTCCGGTACAGTTAGAACTGGGGAAATAGTTTCTCCCATATCTGGCATTTTCGCTCCGTGTAGATCATTTCTCAACGTAGGACGAACTCATTACATTACCGTTTATAAAAGTGGATAAATAGTAATACCTAATTTATATAATAGTAAAAGTATTATAACAAATAATTTATCCAAAAGATAAATTTGTAAACTAGCTGTAATACCCGGCAATCACATATGATATACTGCTTCTACGATTAGCCTCAATGTTGATACTCGTTTCTACACCTATCGGTAATCTGGGAGATATTTCCCAAAGAGCATTGGAAGCCCTCGAATCTGCTGACATAGTTGTCAGCGAAGACACCAGAAAAACAGGTTTCCTGCTGAACCATTTTGGCATTAAAAAACCTCAACTCTCCTTTCGGGAAGATAATGAGGAACGTGCGTTGCCGAAAGTGCTTGAGTTCCTGGAGCTCGAGAAAACGGTGGCACTGGTGACAGATGCCGGGACGCCTGCAATTTCAGATCCGGGGTTCATTCTGGTGCGCAGTGCCCTGGAAAAAGGGATCCCTGTTTCAGCGATTCCCGGACCGACTGCTTTGATTATGGCACTAGTCCTTTCAGGATTACCCGTTCACAGTTTCACGTTTCGAGGTTTTCCACCACGCAAGAGTGCCGCCCGGCGGCGGTGGTTGGAAGTGGATCGCCAATCTCCGCACACGCTTATTTTTTACGAAAGTCCGTATCGCCTGCTGGGTTTTCTGGAAGATGCCCTCATGGTTTACGGCGATCGCCGATGCGCCGTGGCCAATGATTTGACCAAAAAATTTGAAACCGTTTACCGCGGATCACTTCACGAAGTGATGGAAGAATTGAAGAAAGCACCTTTGCGGGGAGAATATTCCATCGTCATTGCCGGCGTTGAAGGTAGCTAAGACTTAATTGCCGAGGATCCTAAATCGGGTGGTAGTGTCGAAATAGTCTTCCTGTTCCGCTTTTTTAAGAGAACTTACCACCATATAGGTGACCGGAGTCATAAGAATTTCCACGCCGGTCTTAAAAATATAATTGGTCACGACCAGAGTCCAGAATAAACTCCACGGGAAGACCCCCGCTGCCGAAGCAATCCCTACAAAAATCAACGAGTCAACACCTTCCCCCACCAGGGTGCTTCCAATCGTGCGTGTCCATAACCATTTTCCACTGGTGACTACTTTCATCCTTGCCAGAACAACCGAGTTGGTGAATTCTCCCACCAGGTAAGCCATCAGACTTGCCACCACGATTCCCCCGGATGTCACTCCGCCCAAGACAGCATCATACGCTGCTTGTCCGGTTTGATGCTGCCAGGTGACCTCACCGGGCATCAATCGCACCAGCCAGAGCACCACAGCCGTCAATGCCAGGCAGGCGAATCCTGTCCAGATCACCCGACGGGATCGTTTAAAACCATATACTTCGGTCAATACATCGCCAAAAATATAACTGATCGGAAAAAGGATGGTGCCCGCATCAAATGCCAGCGGTAAGGTGAAAATGTGGGTTCCCCAATCAACAATTTTAGCGGATGAGGCAATATTGCTTACGATCAGCACGGTCACAAACAAAGCCATCACCAGATCGAAGTATTTGTAACTACGGTTTAAGGGTTGATCCATCGTTCGTCAATAACCTTCAGGCTCACTAAAGAAGTCGGCTCAAGTATAATCCACTATGCAGCTCAAAGGAGCGATTATGCACCGATTCTTCCTCGATCCATCCAATATCCTTGGAAATACGGTTGCGTTTCCTGCTTCCACCTCCAGACAGATTTTCCGTGTGCTCCATCTTGCAGTCGGCGATCTTTGCCTGGTGTTAGATAATCAGGGATTTGAACACACGGTAAAACTTTCGCTTGTCAACAGCGCTGAAGTCAGGGGGGATGTGCTTGAAACCCATCCCGCGATAGAACCAGTGGTGAAAGTCGAAATGCTGCTCAGCCTGACCCAGCGGGAAAAATTTGAGTGGATGCTGCAAAAATGCACCGAAATTGGCGTTTCGAGCTTTCAACCGGTGATCAGCCGGCGATCACTTGTCCAATCGAAAGAGGATTGCCTCGGCAAGTATGATCGTTGGAACGCAATTTTGAAGGAAGCAGCCGAACAAAGCGGGCGGGGGAAAATCCCTGTATTACTGCCTCCCCTCACCCTGGTCGAAGCCTGCCGTCAGACAGTCCGTGCAGACGCCTTGTGTCTGGTTCCATGGGAAAACGAATCCGATACTTCTTTGAAGCAAGTCCTTTTGTCTAGAAAACCTGCCCGGGCAGCCCTCTTAATTGGACCAGAAGGCGGTTTCGCGGTGGAAGAGATTCAACAGGCACAGGAGATCGGATTTCAACCGGTCACACTTGGAAAGCGTATTTTACGTATGGAAACCGCCGCCATTGTCAGCGCCGCATTGGTTCTTTACGAGCTGGAACCGCCTACTTCAAGCCGCGCGGGAAAAGATTTTTCAACCCCTGTGATGTGACCCTTGCCCGTCCGATAGGCATTCCTTCTGAGTTAAGAATCACCCAATAGGGTGACTTCCCGGGATCGGATTGCAGCTGAACCTCCAGATTTTTCCCTTCCACCCAGGCTTCACTTTGCTTTTCGTTCAATTGAAAACGGTTCCGCGTACAAGAGCCGGCAAAGCGGCTCACCCAGGAATGAGAAGGCAAAAAGCCAGGCGGCGTTTCCTCCCCAAGGAGCATGCCAGCTCCTTGCAAGGGTAACCCGGAGAATTTTTCCAAGAGCAAATCCGGGAAGAGATGAATCTGTTCAAAGCGCTTAACAAGCGACCAGCGGTTTTCTTTCAAATCTTTAGACAAATCATAGCCATACATTTCGTAAAACTTTTCACAGAACTCATTTTGCCTTGAATATGAGAGGGCTTCAAACCCTGCCCTTTCTAGCGGTCTTTCAGGTGGTGGAATAGAAATAGGGTGAGTCTCGTCCACCTTTTGAAAGATACAGGCAAAAAAACCGGCAGTTTGGTAGCGAAATGGCCAGAGTCGCAACGCTTTCAAGGTTTCAGGACTAAACCTCTCACCCTGATAGGTGGTGAGAGCTGGAGCGATTATTGAATGACTTTTCGCAACGTCGAGCACATGCAGGACAGCGCCAAATTGCTTCAAAATGGCTTCAACCACCATTTCATCCTCCTGAGGCAGCAGGGTACAGGTGGAATAAACCACTTCCCCACCGACCCGTAAGGAATGGATGGCACTGGTTAGCATCGCTCGCTGCCGGATGGAAAGCTGAAGGCTTTCTTTTTCACTCACCGGACGCACAGGGTGCGATTCCGCGGTGCGCAACCCTTGCATACTGCACGGTGCATCGAGCAAAACTTTATCGAAAACTCCGGGATACCACTCTCCGAAGTGCTCCGCCGGGAAACGGGTAATGGCATGACTGACCGACCCCCACTGCTGTAACACCATCCGCAATGCCTGAATGCGGCCGGCACTGGAGTCATTAGCCAGCACCAGACCACGGTCACCGCTGCGGCTGATGAGATGGGTGGTTTTTCCGCCGGGTGATGCCGCCATATCCAGAATAATTTCATCTTCCATTAATGGAGAAAACAGCTCCACCGGCAGCATGGAAGCCGCTTCCTGGATGTAATACCTGCCGAGATGGTGCTCCAGAGTTGCGCTTACCAACGCTGGAGCAGCATTCAGGATGCGAAAACCCGTGGGGCAAAAAGGGATCGCTTCAAGCTGCCAGCCGTATTTTGCTGACAAACGCGATGGAAATGCCGAATCAGTCTTTAAGGGATTGATGCGGATGGCAGGCGGCAGAGGTTTTTGTACCTCTTCTATCAACTGGTCGTAGTCTTCAGGCGAAAGCAAGTCACGGTATGCGCTGGCAAATTCCTGAGGTGAGATCCGCGTGACAGCCTGATTCTCCTGGGGTTTTCGTTTGCGCTTCATGCTTGCTTCCGAATCCAGAAAACAATTTCTGATGCAAACAAGATCTCCTCCACACTCCAGGGCTGGTCGGAACAGGCACTCTCCACCATCTTGCGATCCTGCTCCAGCATTGAGCGACGACCGGTCAGCGTGGCAGTGGGCAGGGAGAGGAGAATGTGACGGGCATTCAGCCTTTGGAGAAACAGCCTGACGCTGCCTCGTTCCCTTTGTTCAAAACGGTGCGCCTCTTTGAAGAACAGGGCAACATCCGCTTCCTTCTCTGGCGGCGAGAGAAGAATATCCTGATGAATTGCCTCTCCGGTCTGACCTACGTGTTGAAAAAAAGCATTGATAAAATCAATTCTGGGTTTGTGCAAATCATAAGCAAAGTAAAGCGTCCCCAAAGGTAGATGCATCCAGGGTAGAGAGAATGGATTAAGTCCGCAGGCAAGGTCCAAAAGGATAGCCGGAGTGCCGGTGCGCGCAAAAAGCTGAGGGTAAAAATCTTCCAGCAAAGGCAAACGCTCGCGGGTGGATGAATGACTGTGCAGCACCTGCCGGCAAAATCCCTGCAAGATCGGAGCATCCGGATTTTGTGGCAAAGACGAAAGAACCGTCTGAAGAGCCGGATAATCCGGATCACCGAGATAAGGCGCCACAAGGTTATGCAATTTACGCCGGACGATATCTTCAACCTCTTTTGGTGAATTGCTTACAGATGCTGCTCGCTCAATCAGGTTCGATAAAGTCTCCATCGGCAGGTTCAAGGCGCGGTATTTTGGAGAATCTGCCAGACGTTTGGCGAGCTCCTGGCTGAAGGTTTCTAGCGAGATCGAGGAATTCTTTTTACTCACGCCAGGGTCCTCATTTTTGAATCCGAAAAACCAATTCCCCGGGAAACTCAAAACGGGTAACTTGCCAGGGTTGACCTTGGATCAGATCAAAAAAATGTTGTTCATAGAATTTCACCATGCCCTTGAGATGACCGCCAAGTGAGCGGGCAGGAAAGGAAACGAGCAGATTTGGTGATGGAATTTCATGCAGCAACCGTCTACCGGCATCTTTGTCCATCTGCTCAAGGCAGGGGATGGTTTTAAGCAGCAAGGTCAGGTCTGCATGGACGGGGGGGAGATCCCGAAGGGCATCAGCGACAATCGCATGCCCGTTAATTTCAAAATGATTGAAGAAACCTTGCAGAAAGTCGATCAGGTCGGTTAAAATATCACATGCCGTATAGGTAAAACCGGGTTGTAACGGCATCCATGGGAGGGTAAGAGGAGTCAGACCGCAGGCAACGTCTAACACCGAACGAATATTTTCCACGCCTGCCAGGCAGGTGTTAAAAAAATCGGGCAGGATGGACAGCCTTTCGCGGGTGGACGCATGCGCGGGCAATCGCGTGAGCAGGTAGGCGCGGACTGCCGGATCGTCTAGATTCGCAGGCAGGGTTGACAATTGGTTTTGCCAGTCAGCAAACGGAGGAGCAGCTTCCAGATAAGCCGTGCCCACCTGATGAAGCTTGCTGCGGGCAGCTTTGATGGCTTCTTTTGGATTGCTTCGTTTGGTCAGCTCGACCTGCAAAAGGGAGCGGATGAGATCAGGCGAGACGTGGCGATATTTCTCCAACTTTCGAACCTGGTTAACCATTGCGTCAAGATCTTGCATCGATTCAGGCATGGAGAGAGCGGCTCCGCAGGCGCCACGTAAGCTGGACCATGAAGCGTAGATTATGGAGTGTGGCGAAACGCATCCACAGCGGATCCCCCTGTTTGAAAAGATGATACAGGTAGCCAAGGGAGTAACGTTTACAGAAGGGACAATCGCAAAATTCACTGATAGGGGCAGAATTGCGGATATGGCGTTCATTGTCAACATAACAGTAGTCAAACCAATCGCCCGACAAACCAGCGTCAGACCCCTGCGCAGACGTGGTGAAGCGGTAGAGTCTGCCATGGCGGGCATCCCGGGTGGGCATGGCACTGTCGAAAAGGTCATAGCCCAGATCATAAGCTGACAATACGTTAAGTGGATGACCGATACCCAACGCATGCATGGGAAACGAGGATGGTACAACCTCACGGGTATAAGCGATAATGTCGCTCAGCAGATGATTCTCCTTATCAAGGGGCCATCCGCCAAAACCAAAGCCATCAAAGCCAATTTCCAACAGGGATTCAGCACAGCGCCGGCGCAAATCTCGCGATCCTCCGCCTTGAATAACCGCAAAAATCCATGGACGCTGTGAAGAGTCGATCTTTTTTTGATCCAATATTTTTAGATATTCTTTCTTGCTCTGCCTCGCCCAGCGAATCGTACGGTCTACCGCTTCCCGTTGGGCAACAGCATTGTCCTCCACGTGCGTGCAATCATCCAGACAGATCAAGATATCGGAACCAAAACCAAGCTGAAGCTGAATGACTTTTTCGGGCGTGAACTGATACTTGCGGTTACTTCCCTCCGGGCGAAAGGTGATGCCTTTCTCGTGAATAGTGCCAAATTTGGGGTTCTGGCGGATTAAGGAGTAAGCCTGAAAGCCACCGGAATCCGTAGTGATAGGCTTACGCCAGCCAGTGAGGGCATGCAAACCACCCAGTGCTTCAATGGTCGTCGACCCGGGTTTCTGGCTGAGGTGAAATGTGTTCATCACCACTGCCTCGACCCCACAATTCTCTAAATCCGCAGCATCCACGGTGCGCACCACGCCATAGGTAGCATCCGGTAGAAATACGGGCAGATCCAACCGCCCACTGGGTAGCGAAAGGTCCGTTTGGTTCATATTCGCTTCAGGCGTAATGCCGACCAGTCTTCGTCCAGGGCGATCATTGCCACCCCAGTCCATCCCTGCTGAGCGGCAAACTGGTTAATCAAATCCGGATTCAAATCCTTGCTTAATTTTGAGCTCAGCTTGGGATAAGCAATCCAAAAGATCCCCCCTTCCGACACGAGGGAAGCCAGAGATAGAAATTTCTCGTTCAGCTCTTGCTGCCGGGGAAGGAATGCCAACAGTAATGAAGTGTTTGTTGGTTCAAGGCTGATGGCAGCGTCTGGAGGTAGTTCACCGGCATGAGAAAGAAAACCCTGCGGTGGGTCAATGATCACCATTCCCCGCCCGGATTTAAGTTGAAGTTTTTCGAAGATTGTTTTTTCACTTATCATTGTTTTCTCGAAATCAATTACGCTGCGGATAAAGCGCAAAAAACTTCCCGCCTGCCGGCGAAATGGGCGTTTTCCGGGGATGGCGATTCCCCTGGAATTCTCCATCCGGCAAATGGTCTTTTTCAGACTCTATTATAAGGGATGAATCCGGAATCCTTAGACGGAAGTGAGAGGCTCCGTTGTGGCTTTCGAGGGTTCAGGTATTTTACGCAAAAAGAGAGTGGAAACCATCATCAATACTGCTGAAATGGCGAAAAGCGCCGTCCAGCCCCACCATTGACCTGGCGCGGCATTGTTGAGCGTGTCGGTCATCGGTCCCTCAAGACGGGCAATGGCAGCAGAACCAGCGGTAGCCAGATTAGTCAGTCCCATGTATTTACCTGCGTCACCCTTGGGCGCCATATCGTTAGCCAAAGCCCAGTTGGTGCTCATGAAAGTTCCCAACCCCACCCCCATTACCGAACCGAAGGCAAGCAACTGCGCTGGTGAATCGGCGAAAATAAGCAATATTGCCGCCAGTGCGCCAATGAATGAAGAAATAATCTGGAGTTTCTTGCGACCAAAACGGTCACTCAATACACCGGCGAGTAGCGTGAAAATTATCAGCACGGTGACAAAACAGCCCATCACAAATTGGGTGAAGAGGATCGGATCCTGTTCGGGGAATTTATCACGAATAAAGTACTGGGCAAAGGATTGAAAGCCATAAATCCCCACCAGATAGAAAAACCGGCTGAGAATTAACTGCCAGTAAAAGTGGTCACCTTCGATGTGAAAATCGAATACCTGCTGGATAAGTTTTTTCGGGTTGATATGATTGGATTCTCTTGCCGTGGAGGGCTCCTCTTTCGTGCCAATCAGGGTGATTAAACTAAAGAGGATCAAAACTCCAATAATGACAGCAATTGAAAGACTGGGATCCGGATTCTCCGACTTAATGAGAAAACCCATCAGCAGGGAAGAAAGGATGATCCCAGCCATATCCAGCGCGATCTTAATACCGCTTGCCAGCCCCATCTTATCCGCGGAAACCAGGTCTGGCAGTAATCCCTGGGCAGGTCCATGGGCAATGTTGGAGGTGGTTTGCAGACCGATATAACCCACAAAGAGAGCCGGCAAGCCCCCCACAAAACCCATCAGCGTGAGAAATAAAATATCTCCAGATGTACCCAACCACATGAGGGGTCTGCGGCGACCGATCCTTGCCCGCCAGTGGTCACTGACCGCACCGGATAGCGGTTGGATCAGCATCGCCAGAATCAACCCGAAAAAAGTTAAGAGCCCCAGCCAGGTATTCTTCCGAGTCTCCGGCACATAATTCAGTAAAACTGCTGGCAGGATCGTAACGTGAAGGCTGTTCCACATAAAGGAAAGACCGATCCAATATGCGTTTATGACAAAAAGGTGCCATCCCCGCCAGCGGTTCATCGTAGACAACCAGCCATGAAGGTATGGATCGTCAAAAAGCAAGGTGCAGTTGGACCCATCGGTACGATTGGCGCCTCACCGTCTTTGTGCAAAACGAAAGGTGGATCGAACATCTGAATTTGATCACCTTCACCAAACCAACATTTCATCATTTGGAAGGCAGATGCCCTCACTTGAGAGTAAGCGGTCATCATCTGGTCAATCGGGAAATGTGCCGAAGACCCAATCCCATACCGGTGAACTGACTCCGAACCGTGCATCAGGTGTTTTGTAGTGGTGCTGCATATGGTAACGTTTGATGTATTTGAAATAACCCCTGCGCATTGGAAAATGATGCGTGGCGTAATGGGTGAGATCATAGATCAGGTAGCCGAGGATAAAACCGGAAAACAAAGGGGCAACCCAGTACGGATTCTTAAGAAGGATGGCGAATACAAGATAGAAAAGCCCGTAAAAGAGAGCCGCGAGGGGGATGGATACAACTGGAGGCATCACGAGACGCGTTTTCATTTGCGGCTGGGCATGGTGTACCCCGTGGAAAAGGAAAATGATCCGTTCCGCCCTCGGACTTTTCGCCGGCATGTGGAACAGAAAACGGTGCAGCAGATATTCTGAAATCGTCCAGAGGAATATGCCTGTTAGAAATGCAACCGGAATAAAGAGCGGGATCCCCTCTCCTGGCGTCAGCACAATCGAGCGGATAAGGAAGAAAAGAGCTACTGGCAGCCAGATGACCACCACGGTCACCGGGCTGATATGAGAGAAGAATTCCAGAAAATCGGATTTAAAAAGCCGTATGGGTACGTCACTATGATCAATGGGTAAATGTGCCATGCTGCGCCTCCACAAATAATTGCTTTACCTACAATAAAGTTTTCCGAATTGGCTTGATGCTAATTATATGTAAATCTAAATTTCCGGGGGTATATTCCAGCAATTGATTTTTTTCATCGTATTGATAAGCGCCATCCGATAACTGAACTGTGATGCCATGTGGATAATGCAAACGCGGGATAAAAAGGCGGGTGGGTGCCTTGGTTTCGGTGGTTGTTTTGAAACCGTATTCAAAATGCCCGGTCAGGAAATTGAAATTAAGATATTGCGGAATACCCGCTGTGGCAATGGGGTACGGTCGCACCACAGCGGCTAATCCACGACCGCCAGAATTAATGTCCTCCGGTCGATTACGCTGGTCCGGACTAAAAATAGAAAGGTCCTCATCATTCCATTGATCTCCGTGGACATTGTCATTATCAGAGGTGTAGTTCCAAATGGTGGTGTTCAGCAGGTTCTTTTCCAGCGCTTTCATGCTCCGATCCATCGCCAGAGCGTGGATCGAAAAGTTGCCACTGTGATAGCCAATTTTCCGCTCAAGATCAAACGGGATGCCAATTTCACCAATCAGCACTGGTACGCCTCCCAACTTCTCGCGAGCCTCCCGTTTGAAAAGCCCCATTTGGTTGGCATATGAACGATGAATCATCCGCTTTCCCAGAACCAGACGCCGCGAGCGCACATTCGTACCCAACCAGGGGATAAAACGCTTGGTGAAAAGAACAAAACCATCATACCAATGCGGAGCATAGACGATTTGATGCTGTGGCGCCTCCAACCAACGCGGTGCCGGATCATCCACCTCATTTTCCATAAATATTAACGCGTCGGAATCAATGGCATGGACAGTTTCAGCAAATTGACGGGTAAAAGGAACCAGATAATCCTGTGAAAACTCGACATCATGATCCTTTATCCGGGCGAAGTAATCCGGATGGATCAACCTGGGTTCCCCTTTTGCATCAAAATCCCAGACGCCATTCTCCTGCCAAACGCAGGCTTTCCCCGGCAGCCATACTCGGGTACCGTTTGGATTCATCAAAACTTTACGGTGCAAAGGAAATCCAGGTAAAGATAATGACCAGGTTGAGATCTGCTGTGGAATCCCAGCTCCCAGAAGGATTGCCTGCCAGGGAGTGGGAGTAGGTCCCAGGCGCAGGGCTTTATTCTCAATGCGCAGGTCAGAATGCCCAATAAAACCCTTCTGTGGCTCATTAAAAACATCATAACCTATCACGCAATCCAGATCCTGCATACGGTTGACAACGGTGCGGATCATTGAAAAGTAATGCTCCTGCAAATAATCTTGAATTTGATGCCCCTCTACCCGTGTGGCAGGAGCAAAATCCTTCCCGGCAAAGAATAGGGTGAACATAGTGGCAGCAGCCAGTTTGTAGGCGTTGGTAGGCCAGATCATGCGAGGGAAAGGATCACCGTGCGTCTGATGGACAATTGCGGCACCCGTCTCCTGGAATTTTGTCAGGTCGAAGCCGGCAGCCTCCAGCGTCCAACCCGGCGCACCGTCTCCACCGGAGAATCGAGACCAGACATCCTGATGAGGATCCAGAAAGACCAAAAAACCAAATTCGCCGGCTTTTTTGACAATGGCATGAAGGTAATCCAGGTACCCCTCATCATATAAACCCGGTCCGGCATGTTCCACAGCTTCCCAGGTAAATAGAAAACGGAGTGTATTAAACCCCCAGCTGCGTAATCTTCGGTAGTGCTCATCAGCCTCTTCAAGAGAAAAAGGTCTGCCAACGAAAGAAACTTCGCGATGATCGAAAAATCCTTTCGCCTGATAGGTCGATCCGTCTGGCGAGCGTGGCACTTTGCTGCTGCCACCGAGATTGACTCCACGCAGCATTAATCTACGTCCTTGTTCGTCTGTAAAGGAATCGTGATGGATTCTAACCATAAAAAGACTCCTCCAAAATGATCTTATGATTCATTTAGATTAATGATGGTTCTATTTTAATCGGAAAATTTACCAGATAAATCCAGTAAAGAATTACTTACTTCTTAAATCCTCTAATAATTTATAGAAAAGCCAGTCTTTAAAAAGATAATATAGACCTAATTTGGACTATTAATGCTATAATCAATAACAGGTTAGCACAGAGGCTTCATCCGGGTCTTAATTTGAATAGCCCTCCGGTGGAACCTTTGTCTGGAAAACGAATTGGTAATTAAACAAGTACAGATCAGAAAATGCCAACGATGGAGTAACAAGCCGGGCAATCATCCTGGCGGCAGCACAAACCTACGATTGACTGAGAGGAGATACAAATATGGCTGGAATGTTTGAGAATAAGGTCGCTCTGGTTACCGGTGCGGGTTCCGGTATTGGTCGACAGGCAGCTTTGAATTTTGCCCGTCACGGAGCCAAAGTCGTGGCACCCGATATTGCGGAAGATGGTGGAAATGAGACGGTCGCAATGATCAAAAAAGCCGGCGGTGAGGCGATATTCTTCAAAGCCGACGTTTCCAAAGCAGCGGATGTTCAGGCAATGGTCAATAAAACCGTAGAAGCATTTGGCGGTCTTGATTTTGCGTTCAATAACGCCGGAATTGAAGGCCCCTCTGTTGAAAATTTCTACGAGTACTCCGAGGAAGCTTTTGACCGGCTGATAAGTATCAATCTGAAAGGCGTGTTCCTTAGCATGAAATATGAACTGCCGATCATGATCAAACAGGGGAAAGGTGTGATCGTCAATACCTCCTCAATCGCCGGGTTGGTGGGTCTTCCCGGGATGCCGGGCTACTCCGCTGCCAAATTTGGAGTGATCGGCATGACCAAAGCAGCCGCAGTTCAGCACTCAAAACAAGGTGTACGAATTAATGCTGTCTGCCCGGGTGTGATTCGCACGCCTATGATTGACCGCCTGACCGGTAAAAATCCGGCTGCGGAGGCTGCTTACGCCGCGGGTCACCCGATTGGTCGGATGGGTGAGCCGGAGGAGATTGGAGACGCAGTGGTATACCTCTGCTCCGACGCGGCGTCATTCATAACGGGTGTGGCGCTGCCCGTTGATGGTGGTTGGACTGCCCAATAAATTTCCTATTTAGGATAGTTGAGGCTGACCAAAAAATGGTCAGCCTCTTTTTATAGAAAATCAACCATCACGATCAAGTTTTAGTAAATTAGTTGATCTTGGCATTCAATGAAATCTTTTGGTAATTTCTGATCTACCTATACCAATTTATCGGACCCGCTTCAGGTTTATTCAGTGGCGATATAAAGAATATCGCTGGTGCCACGTTCATTTCCCCGCCCGAGGGGATTATTAACTACTCGATCCATAAAAACCATGGTTGAAGAGCCACCGCCGTCCAGGTTATAGGCTTCACTGCAGCCAAGCTGCTGGAAGATTTGGGCGAATTCATTAAGCGTGACACCACGGCTGTAGCCAGCGCTGCGTCCATCTACCACAATGAAGACAAAGTGATTGGGGGCGATGATCCCCACACCTGTGCGAGGCTGTTCTCCCTGGATAGGATGATTGCCCAGATTGGTATCGATCTCGATGCGCGCGAGGTTTTGTACAATCTGACCATCATCAATCAAAGCCGGACCAAAAGAAAAGGTATTCCATGCGCCAGCCTCCAACAAATCCTGCGCGCTAGTCTGCGTCTCATCATATACTTGCATGGTTCCATCCCTGTAAAAGACCAGTCCCATGCGCGCAGGAATGTCACGGTAGATCACGCCATTGCGAATGAGGATGCCATCCGTGCGGAAGCCATAATAATCACCATTTACTGCAAAAATGGCTCCGTTTTCACGTGCAATCTCTGAAGTATCGGCGACCAGGTTGCGTCCAAAGGTATCCTGAGCAAAAGCGCTCTGCAGCTGGGCGGAGGAAGACAGAACGACATCCGCCACGAAATAAGTGACCTTATCCTTGCCACTACCGGTTTCCACTTTGTTAATAGAAATGGAAAGGGCATCACTGCGATAATTCCAATCATCACTGTAGACGACGGCCGAGGGATCAGTCGCTGTCTGCGCTGATAGCGACTCCTGCAATCCCTCAGCCGTGTGAGAAACCTGAGCAGTCGTCACGTCCACCTCCGCCGGAGAGGTGGGGTCAGTACCGCCGGGCACGCTGCCAGAATCCGATGCCGTTTGAACTTCGGTCACCTCGGTCAATGAAGCTGCATAGGCACTCACATCCGCAATCTCAACATGATCAATGAGATAGCGATCTGCAAGAAGATACCCTATTGCTCCGATTACCAGGAAGGCTGTAATGCCCGCGCGGAGAAGTTTCTTTCTAGATTGCCGATTGCTCATTTCCGGTTTCATAATTTTTATTATAGAGACACACAGTGGCTAATGGTTTATTCCTGGTATAAGAAGGGAAAAATGACACTGCTGAGGATCCAAAAGAGATACAGAAACAAAGAGCCTGGAGCGCTTCGGCGTATTCCAGGCTCGTTGCCACAGAAGGAGGAAAACTCTATCGATTCACTGACAGTTCATATTATAGGAGATGAAAAAGTTGAATGGTATAAATTCGGTATAGTCAGCCAGGTCAAAAATGATTGTGGCAATCCGATCTTTTTGTGTCATACTAATTTTTGGATCAGCAGCGAGATGTTCATAAAAAACGTTCAAGATCAACTTTCACGTCAATCCTTTTTCCAGGTCATCGGGAGGGCATCTTTCTTTGCGCTGGTCGGCTTTGGCGCTCCGGCAGGGGTTCTGGCAGTGGTGATTCCGGGATTTTTTTACCGTCTCACGCGCTGGGTATCCTGTCCAAAAGGATCGGAGCTGGTCTATCAAGAATGGTACGAAGCTGGAACTACCTCGGTGTCAATGACCTGTCAGAATGCTGCCGGTGAGATTGTTGGAGAACGATCCCTTTTAGCTTTTATGGTTTATCTGGGAATCTTTTTTCTAATTTTCTTTTATGTTTCACTCACAGTGCTCTTACTGTTACGTGCTTCCGGACGAAATACAAAGCGCGCTAATCTGCAACCCTAAATTAAATCAATTCTTATTAAGCACATCTTTTATATCCAGCGAGCTGAAATATCAGAGGTTTCACACCACAAATTAAGGTTGGATCGAGGGTTTTCGTGCGCCATCCAGAAGGTGGGTCAGAGCCAGGAACGGATGCCGGAAAAGCATCCGAGGTCCGGCATAACGCATCACCTCGCGCACCTTCGCCCGCATTTCCGGTTGATAACAATGAATGGGGCAATTGGCGCAGGTAGGCTTGTTCCCTTGATACGGACAGTGGTCAATGCGCTGGAACGCATATTGCTCAAGTTGGGCACATTCCCCACACAGATCGGAGGAAGATGAGAA
>JAGPFF010000061.1 GCA_018056725.1 Anaerolineaceae bacterium | reverse complement strand
TCCCTGTTCTCGTCTCCGCGGGTTCTTCTGAAACCGGTGTCTTCAAGCTGCTCGACGCCATAGTGGACATTCTACCCTCGCCAGCTGACGCGAACAAACCGGTTGCCCAGGGGAAAAACGGTGAGGAAGTTCTAGATGTTAAGGATGACGCCCCGCTGGCAATCTATGTCTGGAAGACGACCGCCGATCCCTTCGTTGGCAAACAAACCTTCTTCCGCCTCTATTCTGGTTCCCTTAGCCCGGACAGTCGAGTCTGGAACCATACCAAAGGTATTGAAGAACGACTTGGCACAGTTAATATTCCGCGGGGAAAAGAAACCATTCCCGTCAAAGTGGTTCATGCTGGCGATATTTGTGTTGTCCCCAAGTTAACCGAGACTTCCACTTCAAACACTCTGGGTGATAAGAGCCACCCGATCACCCTGCCAATCCCCCAGTATCCCAATTCCCTCTTTCAGGTTGCGCTTTTCCCCAAGACTCAAGCTGATTCGACCAAAATTACCACCACGCTCACCCGCCTGTGCGAAGAGGATATGACCCTCACCTGGCATAATGAACCTTCTACCCAGCAGACGATCCTGCAAGGGATGGGAGATCAGCATATCGATGTCGCGATCCGTCGGGCTGAGGCTAAATTCCAGGTGGGTATTCTGGTTCAGGAACCAAAAGTTCCTTATCAGGAGACGATAACGAAACCCAGTTCAGCCATGTACCGCCACAAAAAACAAACAGGCGGATCCGGTCAGTTTGGTGAAGTTCATCTCAAAGTCTCTCCCTTAACGGATAAGGATTATGACTTCAGCTGGGATGTTTTTGGCGGTGCCATTTCGCAATCTTATGCAAGCTCGATTCAAAAAGGAATTCAAGCAGTGATGAAAGAAGGCGTCATTGCCGGATACCCGGTTTCAGGTGTGCATGTTTCTGTCTTCGATGGCAAGGAACACCCTGTGGATTCAAAGCCAGTGGCGTTTGAAATTGCGGGACGTGAAGCCTTCAAGCTGGCAGTAAGAGATGCAGCCCCGGTTCTACGTGAACCCATTATGCTGGTTAAGATCACCGTTCCCGAATCCGCAATGGGTGACGTTATGGGCGATTTAAACACCCGACGCGCTCGCATTCTGGGTATGGAAACCCATAAAGGTAATTCTGTGGTGACTGCAAATGTGCCTCTGGCAGAAATGCTGCGCTACACTACCACGTTACGCTCCATGACGGGAGGTCGCGGTGTCTTTACCATGGAGTTTGATCACACCGAGGTCGTACCCGCCCACATCGCCCAGCCGATCATTGACGCCCGGACAAAAGAATTGGAAAAACAGAGAGAAGAATAATCATCTGCTCAATCAAAGCTGGACGGCTTCCACCGTCCGGCTTTTTGGTTAATTCTGCCTGGCTCGTCAGTGGGTATGGTATGATAGGCTTCGATCCAATGAAGGTGATTTAATCGATGACAGATCAGGAAAAATTTTTAGAGGAAATCTGGAGTGCCCTTCTCAGCCGTGAGATGGACACGATCAAGCAAGCCTTTTCAACCCTGGATGTCGCCAGCCGTACGGTTGTCCTCAACCATTTGCGAACGATGGTCACGGATTCCGGCTGGCATCCTGAACAGGTCCGCTCCGCACAGGCTGCGCTGGATGCCCTCAATGGATATGAAGAAAACCATGGACATTAAACAACTAACCGCCGAGATGCACCAATTTGTCAGCTTCAAAGGCTGGTATCAGCCTGACAGCGCCCGTCCTCAAACGCCGCGCAATTTGGCTATTTCTCTGGTATTGGAAGCCGCCGAAGTATTGGAGCATTTTCAATGGGGAGAGGATTCTCCTGACGAGCAAGCTCTAAGTGCAGAACTGGCGGACGTTTCCCTCTACTTGTTGCAGCTGGCAAGCATTTGCGGTATTGATCTCGAAGAAGCCATTCATGCCAAGTTGGAGCAGAATTACAGCCGAAGCTGGGATCAACCGAATTCCAATCCGCAAGGGGGCGCACAATGAAAGTGGCAATCTTTGGCGGCTCGGCAACCGTCGCTGGTGAAGGGGCTTATGAAGATGCCCGCTTCCTGGGCAGATTACTCGGAGAACATGGAGACACGGTGCTCACCGGAGCCTATTCAGGCGTAATGGAGGCAGCATCACGCGGCTGCAAGGAAGGGGGCGGTCATGTGATCGGTTTTACCTGCACACAGATCGAAGCGCTCCGCGGGGTTAATGCCAACCCATGGGTGCAGGAAGTGCGCAGATTCGATACGCTTCGTGATCGAATGCACGCTTTAATTGATGCCTGTGAAGCAGCCGTGGTGATGCCAGGTGGAGTAGGCACCTTATGCGAGCTGCTGGTAATGTGGAATGAAATGATCATTGATCAAAAAGCTTTGCGTCCACTCCTGATCGTGGGAAAAGAATGGCAAGCCGTGCTGGCAGAATTCATCAATACTTTCGGGTGTTACATTGGGCAGAAGGAATGGGAGTTGGTTTCCCTGGTGCCGGATGTCACTACCGCTTTTGATCATTTATCCAACCCTCCTCAATAATCCCATCTCTTCTTTGGCAGGTATTTCTATGAACAACGAAAAATTGACACCCCGCAATGAAAATTATTCTGAATGGTACAACCAGGTCATTCAACGCGCCGAGATGGCAGACTATGCTCCCGTGAGAGGCTGCATGGTCGTGCGACCTTATGGCTGGGCTCTTTGGGAGAATATTCAACAGGCACTCGACTCTCGATTCAAGGCTACCGGTCATGTCAATGCAGCCTTTCCACTCTTCATCCCCATGTCTTTCCTTGAAAAAGAGAAGGAACACGTGGAAGGCTTTTCCCCCGAGCTGGCAGTCGTTACCATTGGCGGTGGTGAGAAGCTGGAGGAACCATTGGTCGTGCGACCAACTTCGGAGACGATCATTGGCTACATGTATTCCAAGTGGATCAAGTCCTACCGCGATCTGCCACTGCTGATCAACCAGTGGGGGAACGTTGTCCGATGGGAGATGCGTACCCGGTTGTTCCTGCGCACTCTTGAATTTTACTGGCAGGAGGGACACACTGCCCATGCCACTGAAAAGGAAGCTGAAGAAGAGACGCTGCGCATGCTGGATATTTATACCCGCTTCGCTATTGACGAAGCTGCCGTACCGGTCATTCCGGGACGCAAAAGTAGTACGGAAAAGTTTGCCGGAGCAGTTCATTCCTATTCCATTGAAGCCATGATGGGCGACACCAAAGCGTTGCAGGCGGGAACATCCCACTTGTTGGGTCAAAATTTTGCCAGGGCTTTCAATATTCAATATCTGGATGTGAATAATGAGCTGCAATACTGTTGGACTACCTCCTGGGGGGTCTCCACCCGGTTCATCGGCGCGATTATTATGACTCATGGGGATGATCAAGGGTTGATCATGCCGCCAAGACTGGCACCCATTCAGGTGGTGATTGTACCCATTTATAAGAATGATGCTGAACGATCAATTGTTATGCCGGTCGTGGAGCAAGTTCGAGACCGTCTGACCGGGTTACGCGTAAAGGTGGATGACCGTTCTGAATTAACCCCGGGATTTAAGTTCAATGATTGGGAGATGCGCGGCGTGCCGTTGCGTCTGGAAATTGGTCCAAAGGATGTTGAAAAGGGGTCTGTGATGGCTGCCCGGCGTGATATTCCGGGTCGCGAAGGCAAAGTCATCCTTGCGCAAGACAATCTGATGGCGTCCATTCAAAATCTGCTGGCACAAATTCACACCTCGCTTTATGAACGCGCAAAATCCTTCCGCGACAGTCATATTGAAGAAGTGGATACCTATGAGGAACTGTCCGCCGCCGTTGAAAAAGGTTGGGCATACGCCTGGTGGTGTGGTAACCCCGCCTGTGAGACACGCGTGAAGGAAGACACCAAAGCCACTACACGCTGCATTCCGATGGATCAACCCGGTGGCAAGGGTAAATGCGTGGTTTGTGGTGAAGAAGCGCACGAAAAAATCTACTTCGCCAAAGCTTACTGATTCTCTTGGTAAATCATGTCCGCAATAAATCTCTCCCGGTTGCATACGCAACTTGATCTGATTCTTCCAACTTTGGGAGACATTGAAATCTTCTTAAAGGGGTTGCGAGAGATTTACAGCTTCTACGCAGACCACACCCACCCGGTGGGTAATCCACCTTCGGG
The DNA here is from genome assembly GCA_018056725.1 of Anaerolineaceae bacterium. Lineage (GTDB taxonomy): Bacteria > Chloroflexota > Anaerolineae > Anaerolineales > Anaerolineaceae > UBA6107. The sequence continues at coordinate 4,395 of JAGPFF010000061.1, read as the reverse complement.
AGTATTTACACTGGCGGAGTTCAATACTCCTGTGATTCTAAACCGTGAAGTACTGCTGTTATTGAGCCCTGCCTGCAGAGAAACCCCGGATCATATGCTGGCACTGGCTGATCGGTTGTGGCAGGAACCTCAGGTCGAATTCCGGCAGCTCTCCGCCCAGATTCTTGGCAAACTTCCCGAAAGCAAAACCGATGCCGTCCTCGAACGGATCCGTGCCTGGTCGGAGGCTTCTCCGAACCTTGAATTGTTGCCTTATTTACACCACCAGGCATCCGTGGCGATTCGGCGGCATTCCCCCCAAAAATGGCTGGATCTGCTCAGTGAATGGGATGCCTCCGCTCAGCCTTCTCTCTCCAGACTGGCTATTGAAGGGGTCCTCCCATTAATCGATGACCATGATTTTGAGAATCTACCGGCGATTTTCACCTATTTAACCCCACTCTTCTTCCAACTGGATTCGGAGCGCCAGTATGACTTGCTGACGGTACTAGAACATCTGGCGAGACGATCCGAAGTGGAAACCGTGCATTTCCTGCAAAAAGCGATCGAATTATCCAGCGATCCAAACATGGCACGCTTCATTCGCCGATCGCTGGTTTTTTTCACCTCAACGAATCAGGAATATCTTAAGGAAATACTGCGAAAGCATTCGTAATACCAATCTGTTTGGAAATTTGCACTATCCTGCTTTAACGAATCCTGTGCAAGCGATTGACCCTCTGGTATAATATCGCCTGATGACTCGACCTGCCGGTGGAGCGTTCTACCGTCTGGCGACTTGCAAAAATCATTTTAGGAGCAGCTGTCATGGCATTGACAAAGGAAGCAAAACAAAAATTGATCGAAGAGTACCACCTGCACGATACGGATACAGGATCCGCTGATGTTCAAATCGCCATCCTCACCACCCGTATCAAACAATTGACAGAGCATCTGCGCACCAACAAGCTCGACCATTCATCGCGGCGCGGTTTGCTCAAACTGGTAGGGCAGCGCCGCCGGCTGCTGGCATATTTACGCCGCACCGATTTCGCCCGGTTCGCAGCCCTTACCGAAAAATTGAATATCCGCACCAAGTAGGCAATCACCTCAACGAGTAGATGCCCTCTACTCGTTTTGTTTTTACCTCCATGCGGAAAAGCCACACCGCCGGTTGGGCATTGAAAAATGGTGAGGACGAGTTCCGTCCCCGACACTTTTCAGTTCCTAACCAGGCGGGCAAACACAATTAGGAGAATTTATGAAACCAGAAAGTAAGAAATTTATCGCCACCGTAGGTGGGCGTCCTTTGACGTTCGAATCCGGTAAACTTGCCGCTCAGGCGGGCGGCGCTGTCACAGTTCAATTTGGTGACTCGGTCGTTTTCGCGGCAGCGACTATGGGTGATGAACCCAAAATGGGACAGGACTTTTTCCCACTGACCGTGGAGTATGAAGAAAAAATGTACGCAGGCGGTCGTATCCCCGGATCCTTCTTCCGTCGGGAAGGCAGACCCGGCGCTGATGCGATTCTGATCGCCCGGCTGACTGACCGTCCTATTCGTCCGCTGTTCAACAAGGATATCCGGAATGAAGTTCAGGTGATCATGTTTTCCCTTTCCGCCGATTGGGAAAACCCTTTGGATATCCTGGCGATCAATGCGGCTTCCTGCGCTTTGATGATCTCCGACATCCCCTGGGGCGGACCGGTGGGAGCCGTGCGTGTTGGTCGGGTCAATGGAGAATTTGTGCTTAATCCTACCTACGCACAAATTGATGAATCCGATCTCGATCTGAGAATTGCAGGAACCTCTGACGCCATTCTCATGGTGGAATCTGGGTCAAATGAGATTGATGAAGAGACCATGATCGCCGCACTGCAGTTCGGGCACGAGGCGATTCAACCAATCGTTGCCACGCAAATGGAAATGGCGCAGGCAATGGGCAAAGCAAAGCGTGAAGTCCAGCTCTATACCCTGGATGAAAGTCTGGTTGAAAAGGTCAGTCATCGTATTGCTGACGAGATTAATGAGGCGCTTGATGCCCCTCATTCCAAACATGAGCTGCAGGACGCAATTGATACTCTGCGTGACAATGTTGTGGTGGAATATACCGATCCGGAGGATGGGGAACAGATTGCCGCCTACAAAGAAGCCTTTGAAGAAACTTACAAACGCGTTGTGCGCTCACGAATTCTTGACCAAAATAAACGCCCGGATGGACGCGCGCTAACTGAAATCCGCCCAATCTGGTGTGAAGTGGGCGTCAGCCCACGCGCTCATGGCTCCGGTTTATTCACCCGCGGTGAAACACAGGTGATCACCCTCGCCACACTTGGCACTCCCAAAGAAGCTCAGGAAATTGACACCCTTTCTCCCATGGATTCCAAACGCTACATGCACCATTACAATTTCCCGCCGTACTCTACCGGCGAGGTTAAGATGCTGCGCGGTCAATCCCGGCGCGAAGTAGGACATGGTGCTCTGGCTGAACGGGCGCTCCTTCCAGTGATTCCGCCGGAAGATGAATTCCCTTACACACTCCGGCTCGTATCCGAAGTGCTGGCATCCAATGGATCTTCCTCGATGGCTTCAGTTTGTGGCTCAACTCTCGCCTTGATGGATACCGGAGTGCCGATCAAGGCACCGGTAGCCGGTGTGGCAATGGGTTTAATCAAGGAAGGCGACCGCTTTGTGGTCCTTACCGATATTCAAGGCGCTGAAGATCACCTTGGCGACATGGACTTTAAAGTTGCCGGAACCACCAAAGGTATCACCGCACTGCAGATGGATATCAAGATTAAAGGGATCACCACCGAAATCATGCGCCAGGCACTCAAACAGGCACATACGGCTCGCCTGACCATTCTCGATAAGATGCTGGAAGTCATTCCTGTACCTCGCCCTGAATTGCGCTCCTTTGTACCCAGAATCACCACTTTGAAGGTGCCAGTGGAGAAGATCGGCGCGATCATTGGACCGGGTGGGAAGATCATCCGTGCGATTCAGGAAGAGACCAATGTAAAAATCGACATTGATGATGACGGGACAGTATATATCGCCGCAACCGATGGCAAGAATGAAGCTGCCGCTCGGGAAAGAATTGAAGCCCTCACTGAAACTCCGCTCGTTGGTCATATCTACACCGGGAAAGTGGTGCGCGTGGCTGACTTTGGCGCCTTCGTCCAGATCCTGCCGGGAGTGGATGGCATGGTTCACATCTCACAACTGGATACTGAGCGAGTTGAGAAGGTGGAAGATGTTGTCAAAATGGGCGATGAGGTAACAGTAATGGTCACGGCGATTGACGATAACGGTAAAATTCGTCTCTCCCGCCAGGCTGTGCTGGAAGGCTGGACACCAGAAGAAGCATTGGAGCACGACAAAGGTGGAAAGAACAGCAGCGGCAGACCTCGTTCCGGAGGAGACCGGCGCGGAAGTGGTGACCGCCGGGGTGGCAGTGATCGTCGCGGGAACTGGTCACATAATGACCGCAACAATGACCGCGAGCGCAATCCTCGCCGTTAAATTCTAAATTTCACCATTAAGACCCGGTTTATTCCGGGTCTTTTTATTATTTAAATTATGCTAAATTTGAAGTGGGAAGCGGGGGCATTTGAAAGCCAGTGAGGTTCAAACGTTCCGCCAGAGCGGCTTTCAGGGCGCTGCGGTCATCCCAGGGATACTCAATGGTGCCAAAACACATCGATTGTTCATGCCCCTTACCACAGGTGATTACCAGATCACCGGGTTGAGCCATATTCACTGCCTGGCGAATCGCCTCACCACGGTCTGGTACGCGGAAGAAGGTGGAACCTTCGATGCCGCCGCTTGCCTGCGCGGCTGATGCCATTTCTTCTAAAATTGCATCCAGAGATTCTGTCCGTGGGTCTTCTGCCGTGAGGATGGTGATATCAGCCAGTGCCGTTGAAACTTCTGCCATCATTCTCCTCTTCTGACGATCACGTAAACCTGCAGAACCAAATACGGCAATAATCCTTCTGCCAGTCATCTCCCGGGCGGTTTCAAGCGCCACCTTTAAGGCGTTGGGGGTGTGCGCAAAATCCACAATGGCAGTGAAAGGCTGACCAAAATCAATCGCTTCCATCCTCCCCGGCACCCCGCTCAGGCGCATAATCCCTGACGCCGCCGTCTGAAGGCTTACCCCCAAACCACGCGCGGCGGCTATTGCTGCCAGACAATTAGAAACGTTGTAACGACCTGGAATGTTGCAGTGCACAATTTCGGTCAGGTGATTCTCTTGGACAATAAAATCCACCCCACTGGAGTTTGTCTTTATTTCCAGCGCAGTCAGGTCAGCCTCCCCTTCCAAGGCATACGAAACCTGCCTGGTGGTGACAATGGAAGACAGGTACGGATACGAAATATCATCACGATTAAGAACAGCCAGCCGGGGA
>JAGPFF010000060.1 GCA_018056725.1 Anaerolineaceae bacterium | reverse complement strand
GGTGCTGTGCGGATCCCTTTCCCTACCCGGTCAGCCCAGCGAACCCCTGCGACAACCCCCCATGTATTGGCGAAATAAAAGAATGGTTTAAAGACCGCCGAGAGCCCGTAACCCAAAACCGCAAGCCACTTGCGAGCACCCAGCCGATCCGACAACCAGCCGGAAAATAACTTTAAGATACTGGCAGTCGCTTCCGCCACCCCGTCAATCAAACCAATGATCGCTGTTTGCACTCCGAGAACATTGGCAAGGAAAAGCGAGAGGAGGTTGATCACCATCTCGCTCGAGATATCCATGAACATACTGGTAAAGCCAACTGCCCAAACGTTCCGTGGCAATTTCTTTATGGAAGCATTCATCGAAGATGTGGGGGATTTTTCTTCCATTGGTTAACCTCGTTGCGACAAAGTATGTTTCAGATCAAAGCTTCGTGGGGGTGTTTTTCATCCACTTTTGCCAGGGCATAGGAACAAGCCCCTCCAACTACGAAGAGACCGGAGCAGATGGCGATCGTCCACCCAGTGACCCCTGACGGGATGATCGCAAGGGTGGAACCGATCACGATCCCTAGAATGAGATGGTACATCAGGGTATAAGCGCGGTCAAATAACCACGAGACCAGTTTTGCAAAAAGCAATACACAAATGATTCCACCGAGCAGGAGAGGGATGATCACACCTAAATTCAGAGTCTTGATTCCCGCAGCCATGGGTTGATAAAGCCCCAGGTAAATCAGGAAGTTCGAAGGACTCATTCCCGGTACCACCACCCCCAAACCGATTAATGCCCCACTGAATAACCAGTTGCCGAAGGATGGAGCGAGACTGACATTCTGGATAGATTCCATCCAACGCATCAGCGCAAAAGTGCCCGCAGTAAGGAGGATCAACACTCCCCAATGCCAGGTTTTGCGTCCTTTCTTGCCGGAAGTTTTGAATAAAGAAGGGAAAGTCCCTGCGATAAAACCGATAAATAACCAGATGAAGGGTGCCGCAAAATTCGTGAAAGCATAATCCACGACTGCCGAGAAGGCAACCACGCCTAAAATTCCGCCAATTCCAACCGGAATAAAAAAGAGCAAATTGCGAACAAACTTTTCTTTCAGATTACCGAGGAAACGGATCAGCGGCTCATAGATCCCCAGAATCACCGCCAGCACACCGCCAGAGAGACCAGGCACAATAAAACCGATGCCAATGAGCACACCTTTGATCAGACGGATAAACCAGTCTAAAGGTGAATCTTTTTTTGAAGTGGTAGATACAGAAGTGGACATATTTGGTGTAGACTCTTTCAAGTAAGATAGAGCAAAATTATAAGTCTTTTTATCCATCCTGCGGAAATTCCAGGTGCACAAACGCAGCGTAGCGCGGAGCAATAAAATTCCGCGCCTTTAAAGACGCGGAATTAATCACATTTTATACCTTCAGGCAATCACAAAATTTCCTTATTCCACTTTCGAATAAGGCTGCATGAAGCTCTATTCCGGCAAGGAAACATGTGGCGCAAAATCCAACCCGACGATTATGCGGCTGTAGTAGTGCCTTTTTTCTCGTTCTTTTGTTTGCGCTTCTCCTTTATTGTCAGCTTTGGTTTCTTCTTTTGTTCCTTTTTACCCTTATCTTTCTTACCAGCTTCTCCCATCTTGATGTCTCCTTTTAATGGTGAGTTTAATGACTTAATAACCATATCACAAAATAATTAAAAAACAAGAAGGTAGAGAAACTTTAATCACTCATCATTTTTAGATCCATGGATTAAACAGATTTCCCCTGGTAGGCTTTCTCAAAGGGAGGGGACCATTTGTGCAAGACCATTTCACTCCTTCCCGTGTATTAATCCCCACTGAATCATCCACAGCTTTCAGTGTCAATGGAATAAAACCTTTGATCTGTGTTAGGATAAGGAAACCTTCCAAACTGAAAGATCTCGATATGAAACCCAACACAGTCTATAATGATGTGATCCTCGAAAGCCGCAAGAGCAGAGAGCAAGCCCTCCTTGCCAACCCGTTGAACGGATTCAGCCTGGCAGGTCTCTTTCCACTTTTTGAAGGTTCGAATGTTCTATCAGGCGACTCAATGGATCCGATTTTTCTACCCAAACTGCCACATGGTACACGCGTCCTTTTTGTGGTCAGGGGGCAGGAGGTTCGCCTCTGCGTAAAACGCGGTGATGCCCTGATGAACGGTAATTCCCCGGAGAATCGGTTCCTTAAACAGGATTCGGAAGCTGACCCCGATATGATCGAAATCGGGTCTTATACCATGTGCGTGATTCACCGCAATGGAATGCCGTACCTGCGCGTCTGGGATGTTGATTCCGAAGCCCTCAAAGCATTCAACGGGCTCAAGTACTTCCCGGTCAATCCGCAGTTCTGTGTAGAAGCGGACTATCAAGCGTTCGATTCACCCCGCATCCTCGCCTATCAAGACGTGATTGGCGGCTCACATACGGGTTCCTTCCCGGGTCAGGTTCATTTCCAACTTCAGGGTCAGTCACTTTCGCTGGTGGCTGAAGAGATGGAGGAGGATTTGCTGTTCAATTTCACCGATCTCACCCGCCTCGATGCCACCTATCCTGGCGGCAGGCGTCTGGTGACCCCAAGACCAGCAGAAAATCATTTGCGATTGGATTTCAACCTCGCGATCAATTGGCCTTGTGCCTATACACCTTACGCCACCTGTCCGCTTCCCCCGGCTGAAAATCACCTGCCGGTGCGCATCGAAGCCGGTGAAAAACGGTACCATGATTAATCGTATGAAGAATTAATCATCGCCATCATTCGCTGCATTCTCAGCTGAAACTTCAGCATCCCGCAGATTAATCCCTCAGGATTTCGTAAGGAGGATTTCGAGATGATAAAAATTGAGGCAATACTCGCAGATATTACAACGTTAAAGGTTGATGCCATTGTCAACGCGGCTAATTCCACCTTGCTCGGCGGAGGCGGGGTGGATGGGGCAATTCATCGGGCTGCCGGTCCCGCTCTGCTGGAAAAATGCCGCACGCTCAAGGGATGTGCCACCGGTGAAGCAAAAATTACCCGCGGTTACCAGCTTCCCGCACGATTCGTCATCCACACCGTGGGACCTGTGTGGCGAAATGGGCAAAGCGGCGAACCGGATTTGCTCGCTTCCTGTTACCGTAATTCCCTTAAGCTGGCAGTAGACTATCACCTGAAATCCATTGCTTTTCCCGCCATCAGCACAGGCGTGTACGGCTATCCCGTCGACCTCGCCGCCAAAGTGGCTGTGACAACCGTGCGAGACTTTATTCGATCTCCATCCTCGTTGGAGCAAATTCTTTTTTGCTGTTTTTCAGCTTCAGATCTGAAGATTTATCAAGCCATCCTGCAGGAATCGTGATTTTCAAATAATTCTGCAGGTACTTTTCCTTGCCTCCCCACCACTCGGCTGATAAAATAAGAATCCATAATAACTGGTATCAATCAAATGGCAAAAAAAGAAGAAATCCCTGATGAAATGAGTGTCCTTGGACACGTTAACGAGCTGCGCACCAGACTCCTGGTTTGCATCATCGCCCTGCTGGTAACCACCATGATCAGCTTCGCATTCAGCCAGCAACTGGCTGAAATACTCGCCAAGCCAATTGGCGGGCTGACTGTCCTCGAATCCATCGATGTCACCGAGAACATCTCGGCTTTCATGAAAATTTCACTGCTGGCGGGGGTTATTCTTGCGTTGCCGGTGATTGTTTATGAAGTGCTCGCCTTCATCCTGCCAGGTCTTAACCCAAACGAACGGATGTGGGTTTGGATTATGATCCCGCTCGCCAGCTTATTCTTTATCGGCGGAGTTTTATTTGCGTATTTTTATATGCTTCCCACGGCTCTCCCCTTCCTTCTTGAATTTATGGGGATTACGACCGCGCCTCGTCCCAGCAACTATTTCGGTTTCATCCTCAATCTCATGTTCTGGGTCGGAATCAGTTTTGAATTGCCATTGATCATTTTCCTCCTTGCCCGGCTGGGAATCCTCACCGCCAAACAACTAGCCCAGCAATGGCGGATTGCAATCGTCGTAATTGCGGTCGCTTCGGCACTCATCACCCCGACCCCGGACCCGGTGAACATGTCACTGATGATGCTGCCGCTCACCATCCTCTATCTCATCAGTATTTTGTTCGCCTTCATCGCCGGTCGGCGACGTCGCAAAGCGCAGGAAAGTTCAGAATCTGAGACTGCGACCTCTTGAAGCTAACCCGCTCCCAGGAGAGTGGTTAGGTAGTAAAATATAAACGCTGTTTATTAAGGAGTATAAGATGCCATTTAAATTAGGTGTACCCGAACTCGTTATCATCCTTGTGATCGTTGTTCTCCTCTTTGGCGTTGGCAAGATTGGCAAGATTGGCGGAGAGCTCGGTGGAGCAATCCGTTCCTTCCGCAAAGGTCTGAAGGGCGACGAAGAAGAAGAGAAAAACAAGGAAGATAATACGACCCCCAAGGCATAAACAATCCATCATGACGATCCACCTGGATTGTCATGGTGCTTATTAAGTTGGCAGGCTATGAAGATTCTTAACCTCGGAATTTCCGAGATCATTCTCATCGTTATACTGGCTTTGATCGTCCTGGGACCGGGGAACATGGTTAAAACAGCCCGGGATATTGGCGCGTTCATCCGCAAGGTCACCAAATCACCTTACTGGCAGGAAGTCTGGGCAACTCGGCGAGAATTAAACGAGATCCCAAAGATCCTGGCAAAGGAAGCCGACCTGGACGGGACGTTGAAAGACCTGGAACGGGAAACAAAAGATCTACACAGCTCCGTTACCGCGTCGGTATCGGAATTGATTAAGGAAGTCGATGAACCACTGAAACAGCTGGATAAAGAGCTCAAAGCGGAGCCGGTAATCGAGGTTTCGATTCCTGCGCCAATAACCCCCACGGATCCAACTGGAGAGGAAAAGTCGAATGAGCCGGTGGCGCAGCCCGCAGATGATGCTGCAACAGCAGCGAAGAAGCCTGACCTGGAATAACTAATACACGCCGTTATCAAACATTGAGAATTAAAAAAGCGGGAGGCTTTTCAACCTCCCGCTTCATCATTTAGTCGATGGTTCCGCGTGGTTCGCGGGGTTCTCCAATCAGCCGCTGCCCGCCATTATCATGGCATTGTGAGCAGTAATCAATTTGATCTCCATGGGAGACATGGCAGGTTTTACAGGACATCATACCGTTGTGGCTGTCATGGGGATTCCGTTTGAGAAAATCTGTGGATTGGGCGACAAATTCCTTGCTGATATGGCATTTGAGACAAATCTCATCACCGTAGGTCACGGGCATCAAATCCCCATTTTCATCAACGGTGTAATCTCCCAAAATATATTTAATCCCGCTACTCACCTCAGCCGGGATTGGGTAATCATGGCAGTCTTTACAGGCAACATTCGCCTGATAATGGATATTATCCAGATCATTGCTGGTGAGGTACGAAGTAACATTTCGATCCATAATATGGCAGGTCGCGCAAAATTCCGGGCTGGTATTGGATAGATGGATCAGGTAACCGCCACCGGCGCCGCCAACCACCACCAGTACCGCCACCACAATGCCAACTATCGCCCATACTCCAAGCTTCTTATGCGCTTTGGGTTGTTTTTCCAAATCCTCTTTCGCAGCTTCTTCCACAGGAGGTTTCTCAGTCATCGCAATGCACCCTTTCTAATGGTAGACGAAGTCGATAATTTATTAATTCAATTACCTGAAATTTCGAATTATTATATTAGGTCTTTATTTAGCTGGCAAGCAAAATAGTAGGGTATTTTGGAGTAAAACGTCATATTTTTCTCATTCATCTATCCTTCAGGTCAGGCAAGAGATGTCCTCAGGAAATAAAAGGATGATTACGTTTATCCACGGTGAATCAGTAAATTTATACCTTTTTTGTTTGTTATAATCACCAATCGATAGAATCCGCATCACGAGTAGAGGTGATTTCATTGGAAGACTCGAGCCACACTGAACAAAAAAAATCAGGGATTAAGGTGAATAAATTCCTGATCGGCGGGGTACTCATGCTGGCTGCCGTAGTCTTACTGATTGCGACAAGCCTCAAAGGGAATGCGCAATACTACCTGACAGTGGATGAACTCATCTCCGGAAAAGTGAAACAAGGCAGCAGTGTGCGCGTCTCCGGCGTAGTCCTTGGAGATTCCATCCAGTATGATCCACGAACCCTCAATTTATCCTTTACCGTTGCCAATATTCCCGGCGATAATCAGGAAATCGAAGCTCGTGGAGGTCTGGCGAGTGTCCTTCACGAGGCTTCCCTCGACCCAAACGTCTCACGCCTTCAAGTCGTTTACAATGGCGCCCGCCCTGACCTGCTGACCAACGAAGCTCAGGCGATCATGACCGGTAAACTGGGGGAGGATGGTGTATTTTACGCGGAAGAATTGCTGTTGAAATGCCCTTCCCGCTACGAAGAGGGCGTTCCCTCCCAGGTGGTGCCATGATCGGTCCCATCGGGTATGGCTCCCTTGTGATTGCCCTCGTCATCTCCCTGTTGGGGGTGGTAGCCTCCATTTATGGTCAACGCATCCACTCCAACGCTATGCTGGAAACCGCTCGCCGTGCTGCCCTCGTCACCTTTCCGCTGCTCTCGCTTTCCATTGCGGCGCTGCTTGTCTTACTTGTCAGCGGTCATTTCGAGTACACCTATGTTTACCAAACCACTGATCTTTCGATGCCGTTCTATCTCAAACTGGCAGCGTTATGGGGCGGGCAGGAAGGTTCTCTGCTCTTCTGGTGCTGGCTCCTTTCAAGTTTTATGTTTCTTACCCTGATGCGCAAATGGAAATCTGACCACGATCTGCTCCCGTGGGTAATTGCCATCACCAGTTTTATCCTTTTCTTCTTCCTGATCTTGGTGCTCTTCTTCGAGAACCCGTTTAACCGCTATTTCATCACCATGGATGGGGACGTGGTGAGTTCGCTCTTTCCGCCAATGATGTCGTTACAGGCAAACCCCACAGATGGCAATGGTTTAAGCCCCCTCCTGCGCCACTTTGGCATGATCGTCCATCCGCCAGCTCTTTACCTTGGATTCACCGGTTTTGTCATCCCTTATGCCTATGCCATGGCAGCCCTGATCAATGGTCGTACGGATGACCGCTGGCTCAAATCCACTCGCAGAAGCGCCCTCTTCGCCTGGATGTTTCTATCCATTGGATTGGTGCTTGGCAGCCGCTGGGCGTATGACGTGTTGGGCTGGGGTGGATACTGGGGTTGGGATCCGGTGGAAATTTCCGCGCTAATCCCCTGGCTTACAGGAACTGCCTATCTTCATTCCATGGTGACCCAGGAAAAACGGGGCATGTTCAAACACTGGAATGTCGCCCTGATAATTCTTACCTTCTGTCTGGTCATTTTTGGCACCTTCCTTACCCGGTCGGGTCTCCTTTCCTCCGTCCATTCCTTTTCAGAATCGGAAATTGGTCCGGCTTTTCTGGCATTCATCGCGGTGATGTTTCTGGCATCGCTTGGTTTATTGCTTTGGCGCTGGTCAGATCTTAGTTCACCTTACCAGATCCCATCCCTCTTTTCACGTGAAGCTGCATTTTTGATCAACAATTTGTTGTTCATAGCGATTTTTCTGATCTGTCTTACAGGAATTCTTTTTCCCATCCTTTCTGAATTACTTACCGGTCAAAAGGTTACGGTTGGACCGCCGTTCTACGAACATGCTACGGGACCCTTGTTCGCTCTGCTCCTTCTCTTGATGGGAATTGTCCCCCTCACGATTTGGGGATCAACAACAGCGCGCAGTCTGGGTAAAGGACTGTGGAAACCCGCACTTCTCGCCCTCCTGGCTCCCCTTCTTTCGTTCATTTTGGGTGGGAACCGATGGACAGCTCTGCTTTCCGTCTGGCTGATCGCTTTTGTCATCCTGGCAACCTTAATGGACACCATCCGCTCGGTCAAAATGCGCTCCCGCACACATCAGGAATCCGGTTGGAAAGCATTCTCTCTTCTTGTCCAGCATAACCGCCGCAGATATGGTGGTTACCTCATTCACATCGGTGTGGCATTGATGGGGCTCGGCATTATCGGCATTGAATTCTTCCAGACCACAACCCAGGGCATGATTGCTGCCGGAGAATCGTTAACCCTCTCTAACTACACCTTCACCTATGAAAAGCTGGATATTGCGGATACACCAGACGGACGAAATTCTGCCGTGGCAACCGTGCTGATCCGGCGTGACGGCAGAGAGCTGGGGAGAGTTTACCCTGGCAGCGATTATTATTATGCCTCGCAGCAATCCGTCACCCGACCCGGCATCCGCAGCACGCTGGGGAACGACCTGTATATCATTCTTGTAGATTGGCTGGAGATCACCACAGATGGTGCAACCTTCAAAATCTATTACAATCCGCTGATCAACTGGTTATGGATTGGCTCCTTCGTTTTGATTATCGGCACCCTGGTGGCGCTATGGCCTGCCCGTAATCGGCGCAAAGCCTTTTCACTGGAAGGATCGGCATGACGCCCTTGAGGAAAGTACTCGCAATTTTGTTCGTGCTGGCTTGTGCCAGTCTGCCTGCAGTCTCGGTTCAAGCACAGGAGGACAATCCGGTGACAGATGATGAAGTCAACCGGCTGGCGAGTGAACTTTATTGCCCGGTGTGCGAGAACGTCCCGCTGGAAGTGTGCCCGACGAAAGCCTGTGCTCAATGGCGGGAATTAATTCGCGAAAAAATGTCTCTTGGCTGGAGCGATGAACAAATTAAAGAATATTTCGCCACTCAGTATGGGGAACAGGTGCTTGCCATTCCTCCCCGACGTGGTTTCAACTGGTTGATCTACGTTGTTCCACCCCTGCTCGTCATCATTGGAGGGCTGCTGATTGCACGGATCATTAAGCGCTCCAGAAAGTTAGCGCCCCTGCCAGCTTCAAATCCA
>JAGPFF010000059.1 GCA_018056725.1 Anaerolineaceae bacterium | reverse complement strand
TACTGCGCGGGATTGAGCGGACGGATGTAGAGCGGGGGATGGTGGTAGCAAAACCGGGGAGCATCACGCCGCACACCAAGTTCATGGCGCAGGTGTACATCCTGAAGCGGGAAGAGGGGGGTCGGCACAAGCCGTTCTTCAGTGGGTATCGACCGCAGTTTTACATACGGACGATGGATGTAACGGGAGCGATCAAACTGCCGGAAGGGGTAGAGATGGTGATGCCAGGGGATGATGTGGCGATGGAATGTGACCTGATCATCCCGGTAGCGTTGGAGCAGGGGAGCAAGTTCGCCATTCGTGAAGGTGGTCTAACGGTTGGCGCCGGTGTCATCACCAAGATTATTGCATAAAGAAGGAGCGTCAGCCGTTCGCTGGCTGCAAGGATAAAGAATGGCTTCAAAAAAGAAAGATGTCCGACCGGTTATCACGTTCGCCTGTGACGAATGCAAGGAACGTAATTACACATCCGAGAAGAACCGCCGTAATGATCCAACCCGGATGGAGTTAAAGAAGTATTGCCCGCGGTGCAAGAAACACACAACTCATCGCGAGACGAAATAAGCCATAACTGGCATGAGGGTGATCCCTCTTGCCAGAATATAGGCCAGTAGCTCAATTGGCAGAGTGCCTGTCTCCAAAACAGGAGGTTGCGGGTTCGATTCCTGCCTGGCCTGCCAGGAAATAAGATGAATCGCCGTCGAAATGGCGGCGTTTTACCCTGAAATTGAGGAGTAGACCAAAGTGGATAAAAGCCAAAAACCGAAGAAAGAAAATCGCATCAAGCGCTGGTGGCGTGAGACGGTTGGTGAATTACACAAGGTTAACTGGCCTACTCCACGAGAGGCCTGGCGACTGACCAAAATAGTCATCATTGTGATGCTTATCATGGGTGCAGTTTTGGGCAGCTTGGACTTTGTGTTTACCAAAATTATTGGGGCTGTATTGGGGTAAATCCCGAACGCAGTAAGGTTTGGAGTTTATGGACGAGCTAGACGAATTCAATCAGGACGAGCTGGATCATTCGCTGCCAGAAGAGCAACCCTCTTCAGGTAAGCCCAGCGTTGATAATAAAGTGGAGCACAAAGCCGTCCCTCGGACAAAACCGGTTTCGGATGAGGAACTCCCGCCTAACCTGCCTTCGGAGGACAGCACTGAACGCGCCTGGTTTGTGGTTCATTGTTATTCGGGTTATGAGAACAAAGTTCGCTACAACCTGGAGCAGCGTATCGAGACAATGGGGATGAAGGACAAGATTTTCGATGTCGTCATTCCGACTCAAGAAGAGATCGAGGTACGCGATGGAAAACGCCGCACGGTCGAACGCCATGTCTTTCCGGGTTACGTGCTCGTCAATATGATTCTGACGGAAGAATCCTGGTATGTGGTTCGCAATACACCGGGTGTGACTGGTTTCGTGGGCATGGGGAATGATCCCACACCTTTGCGTCCGGAAGAGGTCCAGCAGATTCTGCGCCGTATGGAAGCTGAAGCCCCGTTGGTTAAAGTGACCTATAAGATCGGTGAACGAGTGCGAATTGTCGATGGTCCATTTAATGATTTTCGTGGCATCGTATCTGAGATCGACATGGAGAAATCCAAAGTTCGCGTGATGGTGAACTTCTTTGGTCGTGAAACCCCCGTCGAACTCGACTTTTTGCAGGTGGAAAAGGCATAACCAGGTCATCGACCTGTTTGTGGGAGGGTGCTCCCCACTATCACCCGTTATAACCACCAAGGAGAAAAAACTGTGGCAAAGAAACTAAAAGCAATTGTTCGTTTGCAGATTAAGGCTGGAAAAGCCAATCCTGCACCCCCCATCGGTCCAGCCCTTGCCGGGCATGGCATCAACATCATGGCTTTCTGTAAGGAATACAATGCGCGAACGCAAAACCGCGTGGGCGAAATTATTCCGGCTGAAATCACCGTCTATACCGATGGTTCCTTCACTTTCATCCTCAAATCCCCTCCCGCCTCTGAATTATTAAAGAAGGCTGCCGGGATTGAATCCGGTTCCAAGGTGCCCAACCGCGATAAAGTTGGCAAAGTTACCAAAGCCCAGGTTCGCGAGATTGCTGAAATCAAGATGAAAGATATGAATGCCTTGGATATCGAAGGCGCGATGCGCCAGATTGAAGGCACTGCCCGTAATATGGGCATCACCATCGTAGAGAACTAGTTTGTGGGAGGACGCCAGGCGCGTCCGATTGAACCACGAAGGAGAAAAAATGGCGAAACACGGTAAGAAATATGTGGAGGCGCTCGCCAAGGTGAACAAAGAAACCGCCTACGAGCCGCTTGCAGCAGTTACTCTGGCAAAAGAAACTGCTTACACCAAATTTGATGCCACCATCGAAGTGCACATGCGCATGGGGTTGGATCCCCGCCAGGCAGATCAACAGGTGCGCGATGTCTGCGTTCTTCCCCACGGGTTGGGGAAAACCGTACGCGTGCTTGTCTTCGCTCAGGGTGAGGCAGCCACCAAAGCTCAGGAAGCTGGTGCAGATTACATCGCGGATGGCGACGAGATGATTAACAAAATTGCCGCCGGTTGGACTGATTTCGATGTGGCGATTGCCACTCCGGATATGATGGGCAAGGTTGGTCGCCTCGGTCGTATCCTCGGTCCGCGATCCTTGATGCCGAACCCCAAAGCAGGCACTGTCTGCTCCGCGGATGATCTCCCCCGGGTAATCAATGAAGCCAAAGCTGGTCGGGTGGAGTTCCGTCTCGATAAGACCGCCAATATTCATGTGCCCATTGGCAAAGCTTCCTTCGAAGCACAACAGCTGTTTGAGAACTTCGCAGCGCTCATGGAAGCGATCAAGAAAGCCCGCCCTTCAGGCGCCAAAGGGACGTATGTAAAAAAGATAACCGTTGCTGCAACTATGGGTCCGGGCGTAAAGGTCGACTCGTTGCAGGCAATGAACATCTCGCTCGAAAAGTAGTGATATAATAAGGCGCTGGAGCACGCTCCAGTATTCACCCAAGAAAGCCGGTGTCCGCAAGGACTCAATATCCTGCCGAGGTGAAGACCGAATCCGATCAATTTTCCCCCCTGGGGAATAGGAATCAGTCTTTGTGCGGCAGAACCGGACAAAGACTGATTTTTTATTATGAAAGGAAGGAGGTAGTTTTCATTGGCTTTTACAAAGAACAAGAAGGTCGACATGACCGCCAGGTACGAAAAATGGTTGACGGAAAGTCAGGCGATCTTTGTCCTGCAATACACCAGTCTGACCATGAAAGAGATCGATGCCTTACGCGCCAAAGCTCGTGAAACCGGAGGCGAAATTCATCTGGTGAAGAACACTCTCTTCGCCCGTGCCTTACAGAAAAGTGGCTACGTTGTCCCTGAGTTTCTGGATGGTACTTCGCTTGTTGGCTTTGCTTTCAATGACGCACCATCACTGGCAAAGTCCTTTACCGAGTTTGTAAAAGGCAACGAAACCCGTGTGATCAAAGGCGGATTTTTGGGAAAGCAGTTGATTTCCGCCAAGCAGGTAAAAGCCCTGGCTGATCTGCCGTCGTTGCCCGTCATGCGCGCCACTCTGCTGGGTGTTCTTCAGGCTCCTGCGTCCAAACTTGTACGCACACTGGCAGAACCCGCCCGCTCAATGGCAGCGGTTGTCAAAGCTTACTCCGAAAAAGCACCTCTTGCTGTCTGATCGGAAGGCTGTAATCCCGGAATCGCTCCGGTAGGATTTTATGCAAATAACAAATTGAAGGAGATTAGAAATGGCTGATTTAGAAAAACTTGTTGAACAACTGAGCGGTCTGTCCGTTCTTGAAGCTTCCGAGCTGGTCAAACTGCTCGAGGAAAAATGGGGCGTTTCTGCTGCCGCACCTGTTGCTGTTGCAGCCGGTCCGGCTGCGGCTGCTGCCGCTGCTGAACCTGAAGAGGAAAAGACTGAGTTCGATGTCGTTCTCAAAGACGCCGGACCCAAGAAAATCGAAGTCATCAAGGTCATCCGCGCTCTCACCAACCTGGGTCTCGTGGAAGCCAAAACAATGGCGGAAACCGCTGGCGCCAAAGTTCTCAGCGCAGTTGGCAAAGAAGCTGCCAACGATGCCAAGAAAAAGCTTGAAGAAGCTGGCGCGGTCGTCGAACTGGCGTAACTTGGTTCAAGTGAAAAATCAGGGAAAGCAAAAGCTGACCCTGATTTTTTAATTCCAGTTGGCATCCAATCCGTCCACAATCTCCATCCAATTACACTGGCAGCCCTTGTCAAAAATCCTGCTCTGCACTATCTTTATGCAAGGATAATTTGTTCCTTATCGAGGTGAGAATGAGCATTTTTGATCATCAACGGTTAACGAACGATGTTTTTAAACTGGATATCGAGCGTATGCGCAAAGGCTGGTATACCGATAAATACTTTGTCAATATTGCTGCCATGCTCAGCGCGCTGGATAAAGAAAAGGCTGTTTTCAAGGGTGAAATACCGGAGAAGCTACGGCATCTGGACCTTTCCCGCCTGGACCCCGGAAATTTGGAAGTGGAAATGCAATGGTTTACCCGCCATCCGGGACGGACGTTGATTGTTGGCGTGGACAAGGCGTTAGCCATGTTGCAAGCCTGTACAGGTTATTATGCCGGCGACCATTTTGTGAATACCGCTGATCAACTGGAGGTATGGGCAGTCGAGGATGGCTCGTTCGTTCGCTATAACGGTGATCCGATGGAAGTGCAGCCGGTGATGCGTGTCCGGGGACGATATCGCGATTTTGCCATTCTCGAAACCCCCACCCTGGGGATACTTACTCGTGCAAGCCGAACCGCGACCAATGTATATGAAACGCTGGTGGCGGCGAATGGAAAACCGGTGATGTTCTTTCCGGCACGTTTTGACCTGCATGAGGTGCAGGCAGCCGATGGTTATTCGTATCAGATCGCGGTGAAGCGCTTTAATATGGATTACGCAAGCAAGTTAGGCGCAATTGTCTCTACTGATGCCCAGGGGGACTGGTGGGGAGGCGCCGGTGGAGGAACAGTAGCCCATTCGGCAATTGCCTGCTTTTTTGGCGATACCGCGCAGGCGATGCTGGCATTCGCCCGCACCCTGGACGCTTCCATCCTACGGATTGCGCTGGTGGATTTTAACAACGATTGTGTGCGTGACGCACAAAAAACGTGTAAAGCCATGTTCTTTAAGTATAAAGAATTGCTTGAAGCTGGAAACGAAACCGAGGCGAAGAAATATATCTTGAACGGCGTTCGCCTGGATACCAGCGCCGCTTTGCGGGATGAGTCAGTGGACTTATTGGGAGACCCGGCGTTGGATCATGGCGTGAACCCTCGTTTGGTGATTAACGTGCGTAAAGGTTTGGATACGGCGTGGGAGAGTTGGGATTTGCCGCCAGAATGGAGGCAAAAAGCTGCCAGCTACTGTAAAAATGTCAATATTGTCGTATCTGGCGGCTTCAACGTGGAACGAATTACCCGCTTTGAAAAACAGGGTGTGCCTGTTGACACTTATGCTGTGGGTTCAGCCTTTTTTGAGAATTACGGTTTAACAAAAATGGACTTTACGGCGGATGTAGTGCGGGTGAAGGTAGATGGGGAATGGGTGGACATGGCAAAGGTGGGACGTAAAGCCTGTGATAACCCTGAATTGAAACGAGTCTGGTGAGGAAAAAAATGAAACCTAACCTTGAATCTTCGCAGGAATATTTGAGCTGGCTGGAGAATTGGCTGGAAAACCTGCCTCCTTTGACCTTGAGCGAGCCAGAACACATTGCAGTGCTGGTGGTGGATATGACCAATGGGTTTTGTAATGAAGGTGTGCTTTCCAGCCCGCGGGTGAATGCAATCGTTCCACCGATTGTTCACTTGTTGAAAACTGCCTGGGAAAGTGGTGTGAGGGAGATCTACCTGCTTAACGACACTCATGAGCCGGATGCGGTTGAGTTTGGCGCTTTTCCGCCCCACTGTGTTCGCGGCAGCCGGGAAGCCATGCCGGTGGAGGAAATTCAAGCATTAAGCTTTTTCACGCAAATTAAAAAGATTGAAAAGAACTCCCTGTCTTCAACGATTGAAACCGACTTGTTGGAAAACTTCAAGGCAAAACCGGATTTGACGCACTTTGTCATCGTAGGTAATTGCACGGATCTGTGTGTCTATCAGATGGCAATGGCTTTACGACTGGATGCGAATGCGCGCCAGATTCATGATCGTTCAGTTGTCGTTCCAGTGGATTGTGTGGCAACGTATGATACCCCGCTGGAGGTGGCAAGGACGATTGGTGCCCACCCCCACCCTGGCGATTTGATCCACGCTATATTTTTGCAGCACATGGCGTTGAATGGCGTTGAAATTGTGGATCGTGTAGATTTCAACTCCTGATGCCCGTCCATCGTAATGAAGAGAAAATCCTCCTGAAATGGAGGATTTTTTTCTTAACCCCTTGAAGCATTATCGAAACGGCTGGAAAGACGGCTCACCGGACATGGATAACCGGGCTTGAAAAAGGGGGCGTCAGGTTTGATTCTGTCCTACAGGTGGTCTTCTGTCAGGCTGCCACCGATTTGATGCGGCGGATGACCATGACCACTTTACCCATGATGCGCAGGCTTTTCGGATTTTGCACGTAGATTGGACCCATGTTTGGATTGGCGGGCTGAAGGCGGATACGATTCGCTTCTTTGTAAAAATATTTCAGAGTGGTTTCATCTTTGTCATCCAACCAGACCGCGACCATTTCACCATTGTTGGCGGAATTCGCCTTCTTCATTACGACAATATCGCCATCGTTGACCATGGCGTCAATCATGGAATCCCCGCTGACTTCGAGGGCAAACAGGTCATTGACATCTCTAGCTGGCAGCAGACTGCGGGCAATATCCACACTCGATTCAGCGTCATAATAGTTTAGATCGGATACCGGCATGGGGATTGGTGCACTGGCGACGATCCGACCGGCGATGGGTATGGTCACCAGATCCGAAAGGGCATTTCCGGCATTCTTGATGACTTCGCCGACCTTCCCCGGGAGGGAAGAAAAGCCAGGCTGAACTGGCTGCAAAACACGGATGCTGCGCGAGATATGATCTTCACGCTCAATAAAGCCCATTTCCTGTAGCTGATTCAGGTAGTAGTCCACCAACGATGTGGATTTGACGTTGATGCTATCCCCGATCTGTCTAATGGAAGGGGAGTAGCCATTGGATGCCTGAAACTTGGTCAGAAATTCCATTATTTTGCGATGTCTCTCGCTGAGACCGGGTTGTCTGCGTGCCATGAGCGCCTCCTTAGCCGTTTATCGTTCATTTGTACTACTATAATACACGAACATTTGTTCAATGTCAAGATGCAATATTGGATATCACTTTTGGCGCAAAGATTAATTCCAAATAGGATCAAGAAGAACTCGTTAATTGCGGGAGGTACCCTAAAAGTAGGTACCTGTTAATTAATTCTGATCCTGTTTTACTGCCAGAACGGCAATGGGTAACCTCCGCCGGGGCAGATATTTTCAGGTTGGTAGCCCAAAGTTAAAATGTCACCTGGTTTGACAAATAGTTTCCTTTCCGCTAAAATACCCCCTGGGAGTATTATTCTATAGAGGTGATCAATGCCGCTTTACGAATACATTTGCACAACCTGCGGACACGAATTTGAAGAACGAATGAGTTTTAGCCAGACGAATGAGCAACCGGAATGCCCTCGTTGCGCCAGTGGCGAAACGCGAAAGAAGTTGTCTTTGTTTGCTGCCAGTACTCCTTCATCAAACAGCTCTTCTTCCACCAGTTGTGGCGGCGGGCATGGCGGGTTCACGTGAGGCGGTTGAGGAATCCTGCGTGACAGGGATATCATGATGAGCAATTCACATCGAAAGATCGAAAATCGCATCCACCGGCTTGAAGGTCAGCTGCGTGGAATTAATAAAATGATCGAAGAAGGGAGGGATTGCCGGGAGGTGGTGCAACAGTTCACTGCAGCCCGCTCTGCCCTCCAGTCCACCATGAAAGAGTATCTGGCGGAAATGGTGTCAGACTGTCTGGTGGATGACAACGTGGAACCTGAGGCACGGCGAAAACTTGCTGATGATTTACTGGCAGTAATTCAGAATGTGTGATGGATGAAAGGAGATTAGGATGAGTTCAGCATCGGTAAAATGGATCGGAGGAAAACAATTTGTCGGCGTGGATTCCACGCGTCATTCGGTGGTTCTTTCCACCCCCGATGAAGGGGTGGGGATGAAGCCTTCAGAGATGCTTTTAGTGGCTTTAGCCTCTTGCACCGCTGTGGACGTAGTCGAGATCCTTGGCAAGAAGCGGGCGGCTCTTGAGTCTCTCGAGATCAGCGCTGAGGCTGAACAGGAAAAAGATCCCCCCTGGACTTTCAGGAAGATTCATCTTACCTATCGGCTTAAAGGAAGCGCCCTAAACGAAAAGGATGTTGCCCAGGCGATTGACCTGTCTGAGCAGAAGTATTGCTCGGTGGCAGCCACGCTGCGTGGAGAAGCTGAGATCACCTACTCTTACGAGATTCTATAATCGCGCAAGGATTCCATTAAGGTCAGAGATTGATCTCGGGTTCTATGGCATAAACCCCCATTAAGTTGTATGATGTAAAGAGAGCATCCAATAAAGATGTCATCAGAAAGGAGGAAATGATGATTCATCCACTGGTTGCTCAGCTTTACTTCACCCGTGATGAATGGCAACGCGGCATCGATGGGGTTTCACCTGCTGATGCTATCAAACATATTGGGGCTATGAACAGTATCAGCTGGTTGATCGGGCATATGGCATGGCAGGAGCAGAAATACTGGCTTGAACTGGCACAGGGGAAGAAACCGTTCCCTGACCTGGCTGGACGTTTTGCAGCCGGTGTGCCAAAAAATTCACCGCCACTGAACGAAGTAGAAAAAATCTGGTTCGAAGTCACGCGATTAACCCGACCGTATCTAGACAGGCTCACCACAGCTGACCTGGAAGCAGAATTGTTGCGGCATGGTAAACCGGTTGGGCAGAGCCTGGGGTCTGCAATGCTGCGTTTGATTTACCATTACTGGCATCACAATGGCGAGGTCATGGCAATTCGACAGCTCATCGGGCATCATAACTTGCCAGTATTCGTGGGTGATCTGGAAAAAGCTGCGCCTTTTCGAAGCGTCTATTCCTCATGATGTTGGTTTCTCATCGAGTGGGCTGGATTGATCTGGGTCCAT
>JAGPFF010000058.1 GCA_018056725.1 Anaerolineaceae bacterium | reverse complement strand
ATTATCCACCGGCGACTTTAAGACCCGGGTAAACATTCGTGGGAATGATGAACTGAGTGAATTGGGGACAACCTTCAATCGTATGGCAGTAGATTTGGAAAGTGCAGAGGAGAGGAAGAAATCCCTGACCGCGGATGTAGCCCATGAATTAAGGACCCCAATCGCTGTGCAAAAAGCCCAACTGGAAAGCATGTTGGATGGCGTGCTCCCTGTAAATGAAGAGAATCTTAATATCGCCCTCCAGCAGGCAGATATGCTTTCGAGGATTGTGGATGACCTTAGTTTATTGGCTCTGGCGGATTCGGGTGAGATCCGGCTGGAGTTTCGTGCAACGGATGTGCGGCAATTGGTTGAGGATGTCAGCGCTCAATTTAAGCTTAAACTGCAGCAGGAAGGGATGAAAATTGTCTGCGAGTACAATCCGCAAAATGGGCAATTCCTCATCACTTCAGATTCAGACCGTATCACCCAGATACTTCATAATCTTCTTTCCAATGCCATTCGTTATGGTAAGAAAAATGGTCTTATTCAAGTGGATGTTGAAGAAAAGGATCAGATTCTGGTTATTGCTGTCAGGGATGATGGACCTGGAATTCCTGAAGACGCAATTCCACACCTCTTCGAACGATTTTATCGCCATGAAAAGGCACGCAGCCGCGAGACCGGCGGGACGGGCTTGGGGCTGGCAATAGCCAAGAAACTGGCACGCCTGCTTGGCGGTGACCTGACCGGGGGGAATTATCCACAGGGTGGGGCTGTTTTTACCCTAACCCTGCCACGAGATGCACATCTTCCTTGAAAAGAACAAATGTGCTATATTTACTGCAATTATAGAAACAAAAGGTATTGTCATGGAATTTCGACTCAAAGCTCCTTACCAGCCTACTGGTGATCAACCTGAAGCCATTGCCGCTCTGGTGGAGGGAGTAAAGCATGGCTATCGTGATCAGGTTCTGTTAGGGGCAACCGGAACAGGTAAAACCTTTACCATTGCCAATGTGATTCAGGAACTGCAAATGCCAGCTCTGGTCATGGCGCACAACAAAACTCTGGCAGCGCAACTTTACTCGGAATTCCGCGAATTTTTCCCCGAAAATGCGGTCGAGTATTTTGTTTCCTATTACGACTACTATCAGCCTGAGGCTTACGTTCCCCGCCATGATCTTTATATTGAGAAAGAAACAGAAATAAACGAGGAAATAGACCGTATGCGGCTCGCAGCGACCACAGCGCTCATGTCGCGCAAAGATGTAATCATTGTGGCTTCCGTCTCCTGCATTTACGGGCTTGGCAATCCGGAAGAATATGGCAACGTCGTCGTCAGGATGGGGGTGGGAGAAATCGTGCGGCGCAATGCATTACTGCGGATGTTGATTGAAAGTCAGTATCAGCGGAATGATCTGGAATTAAGACCGGGGGTCTTCAGGGTGAGGGGGGATACCATGGAGGTATTTCCTGCCTACGAAGAAAAGAGGGCGTATCGGATCACATTCTTTGGGGATGAAGTGGAAAAAATCGTCGAATTCAGTCCACTTACTGGCGAGATTTTTTCGGAACCTCAATCCATTGAAATTTATCCAGCCAAACACTATATCGCCAGCGAAGCCCGATTAAAGCAAGCGATTACCGATATTGAGCAGGAACTGGATGACCAGATTCGTTATTTCAAATCAAACGGAAGATTGCTGGAAGCGGAAAGGATTGAGCAGCGTTGCCGGTATGACCTGGAAATGCTGCATGAAGTGGGCTATTGTTCGGGCATCGAGAATTATTCGCGTCATTTGGATCAACGACCGGCGGGTTCAGCTCCCTGGACATTGATGGATTATTTACCGAGTGAATACTTGCTCGTATTGGACGAATCCCACATGACCATACCGCAGATACGGGGAATGTACAATGGCGACCGCTCACGCAAATCAACCCTGGTGGAATATGGTTTTCGGTTGCCTTCAGCGTTGGACAACCGACCATTAACTTTTCAGGAGTTCGAAAAAGTCATGGGGTACACGGTTTATACCTCAGCAACTCCAGCAGATTTTGAAATGAAACGCGCCAATCAGGTAGTGGAGCAAATTATTCGCCCCACAGGATTGGTGGATCCGGAAGTGGAAGTAAGACCCACCAAAGGGCAGGTGGATGATCTTTACGGAGAGATTAAGAAGCGAGTGGACGTTGGTGAACGCGTGCTGGTTACAACTTTGACCAAGCGGATGGCGGAAGATCTTTCTGATTATTTACTTGAGCTGGGGTTGAAAGTCAACTATTTACATTCAGAAGTAGAAACCCTTGAACGAGTAGGGATCTTGAGAGACCTGCGCATGGGGGTGTTTGATGTGATTGTGGGTATCAACCTGTTGCGCGAAGGACTGGATCTGCCGGAAGTTTCGCTGGTAGCCATTCTCGATGCTGACAAACAGGGATTTTTACGGTCAGCGACAGCCCTGATCCAAACCATCGGACGTGCAGCCAGGAATGTGAATGGCAAAGTGATCATGTATGCCGATGAGATGACAGATGCCATGAAGACTGCCATTGATGAAACCAATCGTCGGCGGAAAAAGCAGCTTGATTATAATGTAGCCCATGGAATCGAACCCTTTACGGTGATCAAAGCGGTGCACGATATTACCGAGCGTCTCTCTTCACCAGTTGCAGTTGCTGAAGCGCGTGGTGAATACCACGCTGGTGGAAAAACAGCAAAAATACCTTTGAACGATCTTAAGCGGATGATCACAGAACTGGAGAAACAAATGAGGCAGGCTGCCAGCGAATTGCACTTTGAAGAAGCCGCCGTGATCCGGGATCAGATTATCGATTTGAAGATACTACTGGCTGAAGAATCCAATCTCCCGCCCTGGCAAAAAGCCCGATTAATGGCAGGAGAGGTGGAATAATTGTTAATTCGTTGGTGCGATCGAAAATCTTGTATACTGTATCGCCTCGAGTAACCAATCGGTTTCGACACTGGTAACAGTTGCCGAGGGTGGACCGAGACGCACCATTTCAATCAACCTGAAGAGATTTGCTTCCTCTCCTTGAGCAAGGATTTCTACACGGTCATCATGGCGGTTGCGCACCCAACCGGTAAGACTCAATTCCTGAGACACCTGCTGCACAAAGAACCTGAAACCAACCCCCTGTACGTGACCATCGACTAGAATATGAACCGTTTTGATGTCTGTCATCCAATTAATATTAGAATCGAAAATCAATCGTCAAAAAATCCGTTAACTGCTTATTCATCCTCTTCTTCATCGGATTCAAATGCGTCCGGGTTTTCATCATCGAGGTAATCTTCTTCATCGAGCTCCTCACTGACAAATTCCTCTTCTTCAGGAGAAAAATCATACATTTTCATGCTTCCCGAGGTTGAAAAATCCATATTTTCGATGGCACGTTCGATCCACTCGATTTCGTCGTCATCAACAGCATCTGCAAGAAGCTCTTCGAGTTTTTCCTTTACTTCATCTCCACCAATTTGAGAAAGTGACCAGATCAGCGCAAGGCGTACTTCTTCCTCCTCCACTCCATCCTCGAGCAAGGAAAGCATTACGTCCCGCAAACCAATTAGTTCCAACTCACCAGCAGCGCGAACTGCCTCAAATTGGATTTCCTGATTGGTTGAGGTCAGCATTTTTCCTACCTGCGGTGCCCAACTATCATCCGCGGATCTGCCCATGGCGCATAAGGCGCTGGAAACCCAGGCTGCATCTGGTGATTGATATGCTTTTTCGATGAGCGAGGGCACCTGGGTATGGCTCGAATAGCCAAGTGATTCGAGTGCGAATCGTCTGACTCGATCTTGATCTTTTCCGGAGGCGATTTCGATCAGGAGATTTTCTATTTTTTCTTTTTGGCTGGGGGTGATCGCCTCCAATTCGCCAAGAAGAATAAATTTACCAAGCAACGATACAGCTACGGCACGGACTTCTTCACTGGGGTCGTGGAGAGATAGATTCATTAAATCCGGTAACAGATTGACTTCTTCTGATTCCCACAAAAGGTGAAGGGCTGAAACCCGAACAGCCGCGAGTGAGTCGAGGAGCAAAGCTTGAGCAAGAACATCATAATTCACCAGGGTATCGGATTCCATTACCTGCTCAAGGTCTTCCAGCAGGCTAACCTTGCGCGCTTCGGGCAAGTGAGGCCAGATGACCATTAGCTCTTTAAGATTCTTGCGCGAAAGGTCTGAAAAATTTCTCAGGTACCGTGCAGGGAAGGGAGATGTAGTATCTGACAAGGCGTGAAGCACATCTGAAAAAGAGATCATTTCATTCAAATCGTCCATTCAAGCCTCTTATCGGGAAAGCACAACCGGGTTGACAATATCGTTGATGATCAAAACCACCATCAAGGTTAACAGCAGGGCATAAAAAACCATATGAATTCGCCCTTCAATGGCTGGCGGGACCTTTTTCTTGAAGAATAACTCCGGAAGAACAAATAGGATTCTTCCCCCATCCAGCGCAGGAATCGGCAGGAGGTTCGTATAACCGAGAGCGATGGAAATCACTGCAAAAAAGTAGAGCGTATTAAGACCAGCATTGGCAGGATTCTCAGCGGCTGCTTGTTGATCGGTCGTCTGAACTTGCGCGTAGATATCGTAAATCCCTTTAACGCTCACCATACGGGCATCCGAAGGTGCAATTTGCCCGCTGATTAGTCTGACCGGCAGCATCACCAACTGGTAACCCTGATCAAGTGTTGCCAGAGCCACCTTTGGGATGGCTTGGATGAGATTCACATCAAGGCTTGGGTTGGTAATGGTAATTCCCAAGGGTCCCTGGTTTTCAGGCCATTCTTTGCGCGGTGTAACTGTGAGGCTAATTTGTTGATCGCCCCGAATGACAACAATCTCCATTGGCTGACCAAGGTGACTGGAAATCTCTTTGGATAGTTTTTCCATGCTATCAATGGTGATACCATTTACAGTGTAGAAGATATCTCCAACTTGCAACTCGCTCATTGCCGCTGGCGAATCTGCGGCGATATCAGAAATTTGCACACGGTTGTAATCGGGGGAGCCGAGGCGCGTGAATAGAAAAACAAACAGGATTAAACCGAGCATCAAATTGAAAACAGGTCCACCGAGAAGAGTGAGCAACCGATTGGCAGGTTTAGCCGCGAGAAAACTTCCCGGTTCGGTTACTTCGCCATTTTCCCCTTTCATGCGGCAAAAACCGCCAAATGGGATCCAGTTGAGCGTGAAATCGGTTCCCCCGGCTCTGAACAGACGAACAATCTTTGGCGGGTATCCAATTCCAAATTCTTCGACCTCAATTTTGCTTAATCGGGCAAAAATGAAATGACCAAATTCGTGTAAAAAGATCAAGGCTCCGAAGGCGAGCACGAACTCGAGAATGGTAAGGGCAGTGTTTCCGACCGCGTTCATAATTTCTTTTTGAACTCCTTTTGTCCAATTATAAACGGTTCTGAAAGGGTTTTTCAGAATTTGTGGACATAAAAAAAGAGTGCAGTTCTCTCGAACTGCACCCTCAGATCCGAAAATCGATTATTTTTTCCTGCGCTTGATGTAGAATGCCGCACTGGCAACACCCAGCAGAAAACCCAGTAACTGGCAGACAAAGGCAAAAACGTTGATGATGAAATAAACATTTGGATAAGTGTAGAGGATGCCATCAAGCAAGCGTAAAACCATGATCATTGGCAGAATAATCCCAACGACCATCAGGGAGATGGCAATCCAGAATATTTTTCGCGGATCAATTTTATCGAAAATCATTTGTAAAGCCAGCAGGAAACATATTGTCCTGGTTCTGGATTAAATTCAGGTGGAATCTCCACTTCGCACAGCCCGCTGATGGCTTTCGGGCAGCGTGGGTGAAAACGACAGCCCGCAGGGGGGCGTACCAGACTGGGCGGTTCGCCGCTAGGAATCTCCTTCATCACCTTGGCATTATTGGCATTGGGATCTGAAGTGGCTTGAAGTAAGGCGAAGGTATATGGATGAAGAGGATTATTGACCAAACGGTCGACCTGACCTTTTTCCACGATCTGCCCGGCATACATGACGAAAATTCGTTCTGAAAAGTAACGAACTGTAGAGAGGTCATGAGTCACATAAATTACTGCAAGGTTGTGTTCAGCCTGCAGGTTGCGCAAGAGTTTTAGAACTTCCACGCGCACAGAGGCATCGAGCATGGAAACAGGTTCATCGGCAACAAGTAACTTCGGGTTGAGAATCATGGCACGGGCGATGACAACACGTTGCTGCTGACCTCCGCTCAACATGTGCGGGAATTTCCCTAAAAACTCATTCACGGGGGTCATCTTGACCTCCTCGAGAACCTTTTGGATGCGTTCCATTCTTTCTTCGCTATCTTTTACCCCATGAACGATAAGCGGTTCTTCGAGTATGCCCCGAACAGATAAGAAGGGGGGTAGAGCGCCGTAAGGATCCTGTTGAATAAATCCAACTTTCGAACGGTAATTTTTGAGTGCTGAACGATTCAGGGAGTTTAGATTCGTGTTGTCGAAAAAAACGTTCCCATTGGTGGGTTTATTCAAACCCAGAATTGTCTTCATGAGGCTTGATTTACCACAACCACTTTCGCCAACAATAGCGATCGCTTCACCGGCATGGAGATCAAAATCGACTCCATCCACCGCGCGGACATAACCCGCGTGGGCAAATCCGAACTTCCTCAACTCAAACCAGACGTGAAGGTCTTGGATGGAGAGAAGGGCATCTCTTTCGGTAGTATCCATGCTTTTATCAATAGTAGGTTTAGATAGGCTCATCATGAAATCCCATTTCTCAAGAATACAACCAACACTTTACCAGGCTGTCTCCTAGATGTGTCACTGGAGGTTCTTCTGTGCAACGGCTGAACCGTTTTGGGCATCTTTCTGCGAATCGACAACCCACCGGTGGAGTAATCAAACTCGGTGGTCGTCCAACAATAAAGTCAGGTTCGCCATCTCCACGAAGGCGGGGAACACTCGCCATCAACTTGGCTGAATAAGGGTGGTGGGGTTCTTTGAAGAAGATCTCAGCATCGCTTACTTCAACGATTTGCCCGGCATACATCACCGCCACCCGGTCGGCAATTTCACTGGAGGTGGCAATATCATGCGTGATTAAAATAAAGCTGGCATTGGTGCCTTTCTTGATGCCTTTGAGCAGGTTAAAGATATTGGATTGCGTGAGAACATCGAGGGCTGAAGTCGGTTCGTCTAAAATGATTACATCTGGCGAAGTGGCAAGTGACATTGCCAGCGCCACTCGTTGACGCATACCGCCACTTAATTCGAAGGCGTAGCGGGAAATAAAATCGACTGGAACACCCACACGTTGGAAAAGTTTTTCCGTCTGGGCAAGCGCGTCTGATTTGCTGATGCCAAAATGGACGATCAATGGTTCAGCGACCTGTTCGCCAACTTTCAACACCGGGTTGAGCGCATTCATCGCTGCCTGAGGGACCATCGACATTTTCACCCAGCGAACTTGTTTACGAAACTCCTCCTCGCTCAGCGGCATGATGTCTTTGCCGTTTAAGTAAACCTTGCCGGAATATTCGCCAACATTCCGTGGAAGCAAACGGAGAATCGCCTTTGCCATCGAACTTTTACCACAGCCAGATTCACCAACGATGACAATGGCTTGATTGGTTTCCAGGCGAAAATCAACACCGTCGACAGCCTGTACCATCCCTTTGGTAGTTTTAAAATGAAGCTTTAAATTCTGGATATCCAGCAGAGTATTTTCATTCATGAATTACATACCTCTCAATCTCGGATTGAAGATGCGATCGAGCGCGAAACCGAGCATGGCAAAACCAAGTCCTGTGATCATGAGCAGGACTGCTGGTTCGAGGATCCAATAGTAATACCCTTTGTAGAGCGCTCCGTTGGAAAAGGCATCATTAATCACTTTACCCCAGGTGGGAAGGACCGGGTCTCCAAGACCCAGGACAGCAAGTGAAGCTTCCAGAAATACATAAGAAGGAATTGCCGAAACCAGAGCGGGTATCAACAGAGGAATGATTCTTGGGATCATATAGCGGAAAATGATCCGCATATCACTGGCGCCATAAGCTTTTGCCGCCTCAATATAAGGCGATTCCTTGACTTGAAGGAAGATTGCCCGATCCGTCTTGATGGAGCCGGTGAAGATACTTAGCAGGACGGTGACTCCAAGAATCGTCCAGATACTTCGTGAGTAAAACGTGCCAACCATGATGAGAATAGCCAGGAATGGAAGCACCATATTTACTTCGGTGATGCGCTGAATCAAGCCATCGATCCAACCGCCGAACCAGGCTCCAATGGCGGCAAAGGACATGGAAAGGAGGGAAGTACCGACGGCGGCAAGCAGACCGAACGCGATAGCGATCGGAGCTCCCCAAAGGAGCGCCACAGACAAGTCGCGCCGTTGATGATCTGTTCCTGCGATGCCGTAGGTTTGACCATGCAAAACAAACTCAACATCAATGTCGGACCCCTCTTCAAATACGAGTCCATCGATCACTAATTGATAGGTCCCTTTCAAAGTGACCGGTGGTTCGCTGTCTTCCACGGAGAAAATTCCTACCATCGGATCTAGACCGCCAAGACGACGTTTTAATTTTGGTTCCTGTGAAAAACGGAAAGTCTGGGATTTAGCAATGCCAAAATCACTGATTCGAATTTCCCTGCCATCCGGGGCAATCATCATTACGGACACAAATGGTTGTTTTGACTGGTAAACAGAATCAAAGTATAGGAACATCTCCTGAGGATATTTATCATATTCATAATCGAAGGAATAGGTGAAATCAATTTCTGAAGTGCCATTTTTCCCAGGTTTTACCGTTTTGGTCAGACCATCCTCACCGACCTTTATTGCAAAAGACGATGGAAGTTTTTCTTTTCTAAACCAATTAAACCAAGTCGGGGGTACATTTTTTGGATTCTTATACCAGACTTCCTCACCACCACGCCATAAACGAATCGCTTCAGAATAGGGGATTTTGGCAACAGCGTACACTGCCAGCGAAAGTAGCAGGAGGACGATGATGCTACCGATAATGGCGGAGGGATAGCGGGCAATTTCAGTGAGAGTGGATTTAAATTTTTTCATTTTACCCTCCGCTCCCGATTTTGACTCTGGGGTCTACCAGAGCATAAATGAAATCGAGAAGGAACACAGTGATTGCCAGCAGGTAAGCGTAAATGATGGTGGA
>JAGPFF010000057.1 GCA_018056725.1 Anaerolineaceae bacterium | reverse complement strand
ATCGATCTGGAAATCAAGATCAGGGTGATTCCGCCCATGAAAATCAAACCTCGGTAAATTGGGAAGAGAATGGAGAAAATTAGGATTCCACTGCTGTATGCAGGTTTTTCTATTGAAATTTTTATCAAAGCTGCAACAACTTTCTCAATCGAGATTTGGATTAGAAAGGGGGCAACTGCAACCATGAAGATTCCAACAACAACAGCCAGAACTGCCATGATCGTTCGTTTGGTTTGACTTGTGTTTTCCATCTATTACTCCTAGTTAAATATGATTACGTACCCTTCGAGAATAACAAATTCCTTTTGGTTAAGATTTGCGTTAAGTTAACTTGCGGGGGATTATATATAATCAAAATATGACACCAACTCTTGCTCAACTATTAAAGGGAAATCGTATATTTAAGAATGTGGACGGAAATATCCGGGACAAATTGATATCTCTTGCCAAACCCAGAGACTATCTTGCAAACACCTTTCTTACATTAGCAGGGGAACGTTGGTCGTATCTTTTTCTAGTTGTTAAAGGGAATCTGGTAGTATTGAAAGAGTCTAGTGAAGGGCGAACATTAACAATAACGGAACTTGGTCAGGGAGAAGTGTTCTGGGGACCGGCTTTCTTCGAGGACGAGATCCCCAATCCTGCGACCATACGCTTTGTCCAAGATTCAAGGTTGATTTTATGGGAACGAGATGAGGTCCTGCCCATCTTCCTCGAAAATGGCTCAATTACCTGGGAGCTCTCCAAGTTGATGCTGGATCGGATGTTGAAAGCCAGTGATATTATTACGGGTTTGGCGTTTCAACCTGTTGCTGGAAGGTTAGCAAATTTGCTGATGAATTATCCGCACCAAAGTGATAGTGGTCCCATGGTCCGTACATTAACTCTTGATGATATGGCCATGCGCATTGGGACAACCCGAGAAATGGTTTGCCGTTTCTTGCAGGGTTTTGCTGACCAAGGAATGATCAAAATCACC
The DNA here is from genome assembly GCA_018056725.1 of Anaerolineaceae bacterium. Taxonomy (GTDB): domain Bacteria; phylum Chloroflexota; class Anaerolineae; order Anaerolineales; family Anaerolineaceae; genus UBA6107. The sequence continues at coordinate 8,365 of JAGPFF010000057.1, read as the reverse complement.
CGAACTGAACTTGAGATCATTGATCGGAGTCAACTGACCCTTCTTGCGCAAAAGGAGAAGGCATAGGTTCAAAAAACCCATAGGGGAGCCGGAGAAGTACAAAAATCGTTTTTGATTTTTCTCCAGATTAGCAACTTACAAAAATATCAACACCCGGTGGCGTTCAGGGATTATCTTTCTGCCCGTTCAGCTAACTTTTTGGGATCAATAAGCTCGATGGATTGTTTACTTACTTTGATCAAGTTTTCTGCTTCCAGTACTTTCATTGCCCTGCTGAGCACATCACGAACGGTCCCCAAACGGACGGCCATTTCGTCAAGCGTGGTCCATTCACGGCGTGGAACAATCAATTGCTCATCATGCAACTCAGCGTTTCGAAGCAATGAATAGGCTAGGCGAGCTTCAACACTCCTTAATGATAGATCCTCAACGAGCCCGATATAATGCAGCACACGCTCACTTAATTTTCGGATGATGGCGAGCGAAAGATCAGGGTAACGTTTAACCAGGCTTAGCAATGCTTCTGAAGGGAGCACCCAAACATCCACAGCTTCCAGGGTGGTAGCTGTACCTGGGTAGGTTGTACCGGTAAAAACCGCAATATCGCCAAAAATCTCTACTGGATGCAGAAAAAGTAAACCTTGCTCCCGCCCTTCACGAGTCATTCTTGTTGCTTTTACCCAACCTTTCTCCAGAATGTAGACATACTCTGCTGGTTCGCCTTCCAGATAAATCACTTGTCCTGCTTCATAATGCCGAGGTGCGGCAACTTCAATTATTGCATTCTGAACTTCCGGCGATAAAATTTTAAAATGTTCGTTTTGGGATAATGTGACCTTTATCCTGTCGTAAAATTCATTGGTCTGCGCTTGGTTTGGCAATGTGAATGCACTCCTAAAGGTGCAGGTAAAACTTGGGCAGAGCTGTGTTTTGTGATCGATGAAAGAGTATTGAAGCGACTGACACAAAAAACCAATGCCCTTCGTTGATTTTAATTATACAGAACATTAGATGATCAGCCGCAAGAATCAAAACCATATAGATTTTCAATTAAAACAAATCGAGGTTATCATCAATTTTGAGATAACCTCGATTTGTTTGTGATTTTTTGTGCTAATTACTCGTTTTCAGGAGCGGAAGATTTCTTTGAGAGCCACTTTTCAGGGATGACCAAAGAAAAAACATTTTTCACTCCCAGCGTGCTGACTAGGTTGACCAGGAAGATGACGAATCCGGCGCTGAGAATTGTGCCGCCGATGATCGCCACCAGAGTGTAAGGTGCAAACTCCCCGCCTGCGTAGAGCGTGCGGCGCAGCATGCCGTTCGAGCCTGCCATGCCCATTGCATAAGACATGGATACCGAGCCGATCAACCATAACCAGAGATGCCAATCAACTAATTTCTTGTATTTAAATTCTAACTTGGTGAGCATGGGCACAAGCGTGTAAATTACTGCAAATAACATTGTGCCAACACCAGTAAGCAAGAAGGTGTGGGCATGAAGAGCAACCACCCATTGAGTGTTGTGGAAGATCATGTTTAAACCTACGTTTGCCTGAATGAGACCAGCTATGCCGCCCATCACAAAGCCAAACATAGAACCTAACACAAACTTGAGTGGAGCTGACATCTTTACCGGGCGGGCTTTCCAGATCGTCATCAAAGAGACAAATATGGTCAGTCCCATGGTGAAATATTCACCCCAGGTGATGAGCTGGCCGGAAAGCAGCTTCATCCACATTGGCTGGGAGGTATCACCCAAAAGGTGGTGACTCCAAACACCCATGGAGACCAACAGGTCAACCATGATAACGGTCTTGACTACGTTCGCGCCAAACAGCTCGCGCCCCGTTAGCAGCGGCACCAGCAGGTACCACACACCAGCGGTGTAGATGAGCGCGTTTCCGTCCGCCACCATATCCAAGCCCCACCAATAGACATTCTTGAAGATCAGCGCGTCCACGGCCAGGGGGTTGAGGGGGTTGCCGAATAGGGCAAAAAGCCCGTAAACCAAAATGAGCACACCTGCCAGAAGCAGCACGATCGCATTGATGACGGTGTCGATGGACCCGCGGGCAACTGCCACAATGAAGACGGGCATGCCGTTGTAATCCATGTTGACTGCTTTTTTATCCTCCTTGCCGAAGAGCTTCATCAGGCGGGGGATGCCAAAGGCGGCTCGCAGGAATTGGCCCATCGTGTAAGAACCAGAATTATCCCGGCTGAGCACGGTCTTGAATATATTGAAGGAAAAGAGAAGAATGTTGACCATGATGGCGGCCGCACCCAGCATGAAGAAGATGCTGCCAATCACGGGGACGCGGTCAAAAGAAACCGGAAGCGGCCAATAAAGCGTGTAAAGCGCATTGAACAGGCCGAAGAATCCGGCTGCCCAGCAGGTCATCACGCCGATGATCTGCAGCCAGAAATTAACAATAACCAATTTCGGGTGCTTTACGGGTTTCTTCACCAGGAAGGGCACCAAAAAGTAGAAAGCTCCAAAGACTGCCATATAGACAAAGCCGTAGATGCCCACGATGGGGTGCGCAGTGAGCATGGCGTAATATAATTCCGGGGTCGTGGGTTCCGCATCGCCAGGGCGCAGATTATTGAGCAGGGTTTCCATGCCGTGAAGAGAATCGATGTCGTACTGCTGGGAGCGCATGAGCATGCCTTCGAATCCTGAGAGTGCCAGGAAGAGGAGGGCAACCACTGCAAAACGCAGCGTCCATTTTTCCATCCAACCAAGTTTAGCCATGGGTTATCCTCCTATTTCACTTCGATCGCGTCGCGCACGACCATGTCGGAATGTTTTGGTCCGGAATATTCCGTGGAACGCACGTCATACATGCCGGTCTCGTCAAATTTCCAGGTGATGGTGTTTGATCTGCCCGGCAGAACCTGCATTTGAAAGACCATGCTGTTGTCTTTGCGGAAGACACCAAAGCCGTAGGTCACATCAGCGGAGGTTGCCGAGAACTGCACGTACTCGCCCTTCTTGATCTCCACCGGGGTGTCCATGCTGATGACGTAATTGTCGTAAGCCACATTGACCACCTGGGAGGGATCAGGTTTCTGCCATATCTGCCAGGTTTGCCATGGGATGAGAGAGGAAAGCGTGACCACATTGACGATCACAAAAACCGCGATCAATATATACAGCCACCTGCGTTCTGCTTTTTCCATTTTATTTTCCCTTCTCCTTTACCAGGTAGGCAAAGATGAGGAAAAATACCGCCGTCAGAGCAACGAGCGCAGTATAGATCCACCACACGACATTGGATAAGTGCATTGTGTCCTCCTTACGAGTAATTTTGGGGATCGTGAAAATATATTATCAGTGTAGCAAGATTGGTATAAAAATCAACGGGGAACTTGATCTAAAACAACGACATTAAAAAAATGGACTGAGGGGTATGCCCTCAGTCCGCTAAAATGTTCCGTTACGGGGTGAGACGTGTACTACTTGGCTGCGAATTCAACTTCCCATTCGTGGATCTTGGCATGCAGTTCCTCGTGTACGCCATGCCCGATGACAGTTTCTTCATGGTTTTCAAATTTTGCAAACAGTTCATCTTGTTTTTTATCATCCAACAGTCTATCAGCCATCATGAAGAGAACATTGTTTTCTTTTGCAATATGGTTCCTTAAGAGATCGCGGTATTTAATGGCGGCGTTTTTAAAATTGGTCAAGTCTTTGGACTCGAGGGATTTATTCATCAAGGCAATATATTCCCTACCTTGCTTATGTTCCTGAAGCATAGCCCCAATTGGACCACCTTCGTTAGGAACTCCTTTATTCTCTAATTCCTTAAATAATAGGTCTTCTTCTTTTCCGTGATGACATTTGTCTGCAAATATTTTTAGAAAATGTACTAGTTCATTTCCAAATTGCAGATTATCCGCATCGCTTTTAGTTGTTGAAGACAACATTCTATCCAGTATTGTAAAGACGTGTAAAATCGCCTCGTGCTCATTTCTTAGGTCTTCAGTTGCTTTTCCCATAAACTTAACCTTCTTTCATCTTAGGGTGTGGAATCGTTATTTCTAGTATTTCTGAATATCCTTTGTTTTACATTACTCTTGAGGTGATTTGGGAGGTGGTGAAAATTCAAATCATACAATTTAGATATTATACATCCATTAACTACAAACAGTATATACGACAAGAGTATAGATACTTGGTACAAAGTAAATATGCAGTCAGTCTTTTCGAAGAGAATTCTAAAATGCGATCATTATTGTTGACTAGGTGAAATTAACATTTATCTCTCCAATTCTCAGGATGTTTACATATTGTGTTTCGCATTAATCAACACCATTTGCAGCCAGGCTGACGTGACGCAGACGCCTTGCTGACACGCCGCAGACGTTGACGCAGACCCTGCTGCTGACGTTGATTCAACTGGACGGTTTCTAAAGCGGTCTTTCTGATGATGAGGTAGGAAATATCAACTGAAGAAGAAACGCGGGAAAATGGTCACTTTTTGCCGAGGGCAACTGCAATAATTCTGCGTTATTCTGGATCAAATCTTTCGATCAAGCGGTTGTAAACTGGCTGTTTTTTGGCACAAACAAATCGCCCGTTTTTTTTTGTGGGAAAAATATCTCTAACACATCGGTGAACGGTGTGGCACTTCGTTCTTGCCACTTCGATCCCCTAGAGTCTTAAGGGGGAACGGGTCAACGGAGTGACACATCGTTCTCTGTTGGATGGTCTTTGCTGGTTTTGAGAAGTTCACCCAACCGCCAGGGACGATACTCCCTGACCTCAACGCTCATATTGATATGGTCAGGTCCAAGATTAGAACCCTCAGGAGGCGGTGGAACGTTATGAATATGACCATGAAAATTGATCCATCCATCTTCCAAAGGAACAATCGGACGGTGTGAAAAGATCAGCTTCATTTGATTTTCTAATTCAACCAGTAATGAATTTTTAATCAGGATCACGCCATGGGCTTCACAAAAGGACTGGCTCAACCGGTCGTGGTTGCCCTGGATTAAGAACAATCTGCCATTCAAACTGCCGGTCAACAGCTCAAAATTGCTTTTCTTTCCCAAAGCAAAATCACCCAGGTGCAGGACAGATTCATCGGGAGAAATTAAGTCATTCCAGTTTTTGATGATCAGCTCCTGCCAGTTTTCGGGGCGATTGCAGTATCCTCCAATGTTCTCGTGGAAGAAATGCGTGTCGGAAATGATCCAGATATTCTGAGTAATGGTGAGTGGGTTGTCGGTAGTCATCCTTTGAGAAATTTACCTGATTTTGATTTTATCCTGATCCAAGAATCAGGGGAACAACCTGCCAGGTCGTTCCCCTTAGGTCGTTCCCGTAGAGTCTTAAGGGGGAACGGTGTAAAGTGACTCTCAGGATGTTCCCCTTAGAAAAATCCGAGAATTATTCCTTTGTCCAATAATCTGCCAACTGGGTTGCCTGATCCAGAACTTTATTGACTGATACAGTATATTCGCCAGTTGCTGGATCATCCGGTGGATATTTGTATTTTCGCAATATACGTTTAACCAGTACACGTAATTTTGCCTGCACACTCTGCTTATATTGCCAGTCGATTGAAGTATTATTCCTAACGCTTTCGGTGAGCTCGTGGGCGATTTGCTTCAGGATTTGGTCACCAAGCAGATTTTCAGCATTAGGGTTATCTGCAAGAGCATCATAAAAGGCCAATTCATCCTGGCGGAGATTCAACTTTTCGCCGCGTTGATCCGCTGCGCGGATATCCTTCGCCAATTGAATTAATTCTTCAATGATCTTAGCCGAATCAATTAATCCATTCTGATAGCGTTTCACTGCTTCCGCCAGCATTTCAGAGAATTTGCGTCCCTGGACCATATTCATTTGTCCGCGAGTTTTTATCTCATCGTTGAGCAATCGTTTGAGCAGTTCAAGCGCCAGATTTCGACGTTCCATACCCTGGATCTCGGACAAAAACTCATCCGAAAGAATGGAAATATCCGGTTTGCGAATGCCGGCGGCATCGAAAACATCGATGACCTCACTGGAAATAATCGCGTCATTAATGATTTGCCGGATGGCTGTCTCTATTTCTTCGTTCGTGCGCGTCTTGGTTGTCTCGTCAAACTTGGTGAAACGGGCTTTGATCGCCTGGAAAAAAGCAAGATCATCGCGGATTTCGAGTGCTTTGGGGTGCGGAACTGCCAATCCAAAGGCCTTTTGTAACTTAATGACGTTCTCCTTGAATCTCTCTTTCCCATTGCGGATGGTTGTGCCCTCTTTTACTTCAGATAGGTCGGCAATGTAATTGGCTGCGTCAAGGATGAAGGTGAGTTTTTTCTTGGGTTCCAATGCGAAATAGCGGCGATAATCAAAACGCCCGAACATATCCACCACGATTTCATAATATTCCAGCATCTTGGCGACTGCTTCTTCCTGATCGAAGGTGATCTGTCCTTTGCCCTGGCTGGCGGCATACACCAGTAATGCATTTTTCAAGTCCTGGGCAATCCCAATGTAATCGACAATCAACCCACCTTCCTTGTCGCCAAAGACACGGTTGACCCGGGCGATAGCCTGCATGAGGGTATGCCCATTCATGGGTTTATCAATATACATTGTATGCAGGCAAGGCGCATCAAAACCGGTCAGGAACATATCCCGGACAATGATCAGCTTGAGCGAATCGTTGGGGTCTTTCAGACGATTGCCAATGGCTTTGCGGCGGTCTTTATTGCGAATATGCTCCTGCCAATCGAGTGGATCACTGGCTGAGCCGGTCATTACGATTTTGATAGCGCCTTTGTCATCCTCCGGGCTGTACCATTGAGGGCGTAATTTGATAATTTCTTTGTGCAGTGCAACACAGATGCGCCGGCTCATGCAGACGATCATGCCTTTGCCCTCTGCGGCAGAAAGGCGCTGCTCAAAATGACTGACAATATCCGCTGCCACCTGTTTGATACGATCTTTGCTTCCCACCACGGCTTCCTTGCCAGTCCAGCGGGCAAAGCGTTTTTGCTTTTCGGTCAGTTCATCATCTTCGGTGATTTCTTCAACGCGTTCATCGAGGATTTTTTGATCCGCTGCAGATAGTTCAATTTTTGCCAGCCGGCTTTCGTAAAAGATGCGCACAGTCGCGCCATCTTCCACAGCCTGCTGTATATCATAGATATCCACATAATTGCCAAAAACCGCCTGGGTATTTTTATCTTCTTTCTCAATCGGGGTACCGGTGAACCCGATGAATGAGGCATTTGGCAGCGCATCGCGCATATGCCGGGCAAAGCCGTCAATGAAATCGTACTGGCTGCGGTGGGCTTCATCCGCAATGACAACCACGTTGCGTCGTTCGGTCAGGGTTGGATATACCCCGCCATTTTCTTCGGGTAAAAATTTTTGAATGGTGGTGAAGACAATCCCGCCGGAAGCCACCGAAAGCAGTTTTTTCAGGTCTTCGCGGTTGGCAGCCTGCACCGGGGCCTGGCGTAATAACTGCTGGCAGTTGCTGAATGTCTCGTAGAGCTGCTGGTCGAGGTCATTTCGGTCGGTCAGCACCACCAAAGTGGGATTATTCATTTCTTCTGCAAGCACCAGCTTGCCGGCATAAAACACCATGGAAAGGCTCTTGCCGCTGCCCTGGGTATGCCAAACCACACCAGCGCGTTTATCACCTTTGAGCTGGTGGTCTACAGTTGGCAGACCATACACAGCCGGGTGTTCAGCGGCGAAATGCCCGTTTTCATTGGCTGATGCGCGCAAGGTGGAAACGATGGCTTTATTGACCGCAAAATATTGGTGGTAAGCAGCCACCTTTTTGATGGTTTTTTCTTTGGTCTTTTCAAATACGATAAAGTGACGGATGATATCCAGCAGGGTATTTTTATTCAGCAGCCCTTTAATCATGGGTTCCAGTTCTGGCTGATGTTTAGAATCCACCACATGGGTGCCATCTACGCTTTTCCATTCCATGAAGCGGGAATAATCGCTGGAGATGGTGCCGGCTTTGGCAAACCAGCCGTCACTGATCACTTCAAAGGCGGTAAATGTAAACAGAGAAGGAATCACCTGTTGGTAGGTTTGTAACTGGTGAAAGGCAGCCTGAACATCGGCTTTTTCATCGGCAGCATTTTTCAATTCAATGACCACCAGCGGCAGGCCGTTGATGAAAAGAACAATGTCCGGACGTTTATTGATATTATTTTCTACCACCGTGAACTGGTTGACGGCTAAAAACTCATTATTCTCCGGAATCGAGAAGTCCACCAGCCAGACCTTGTCGGTGCGGCTTTTGCCATCGCCAACACTGAATTTCACATCCACGCCTTCGGTCAGCAGGTGGTGGAAGGCTTCGTTGTTGTCGATTACAGTCAGCGCCTGGGTACGCAA
>JAGPFF010000020.1:25144-38692 GCA_018056725.1 Anaerolineaceae bacterium | reverse complement strand
GGAATATGTGGAAGGGATGCAGTTTGACCACGGTTATATCTCTCCATATTTCATCACGGATTCAGAACACATGGAATCCGTGATCCCCGAACCTTATATCCTGATCTACGACAAGAAAATTTCCGCCGCCCAGGATCTGGTCCCCATTCTGGAGAAACTTGTTCAGACTGGAAAACGTGACCTGGTCATTATCGCTGAGGATGTGGATAGTGAAGCTCTGGCAACCCTCGTGGTCAATAAACTGCGCGGTATGCTGAACGTACTGGCTGTCAAGGCTCCTGGTTTCGGTGATCGCCGCAAAGCGATGCTGCAGGATATTGCTTACCTGACTGGTGCCACGGTGATCTCTGAAGAGACCGGTCGCAAACTGGAAACTGTCGTCCTGGCGGATCTCGGACGAGCGGAAAAGGTGGTTTCTGATAAGGACAATACCACCGTCATCGGTGGCAAGGGTGATGAAGCTGCAATCAAGGGTCGCATCGAACAAATTCGCGTCGAGATCGATAAGACCACCAGTGACTATGACCGCGAAAAACTTCAGGAACGCCTGGCGAAACTTTCCGGTGGCGTTGCCATCATTCGGGTTGGTGCAGCTACCGAAACCGAACTTAAAGAGAAGAAGCACCGCGTCGAGGACGCTCTCTCCGCAACCCGCGCGGCTGTGGAAGAAGGCATTGTCCCCGGTGGTGGTGTCGCTCTGATCAATGCCATGACTGTGTTGGATGACCTCAAACTCTCCAGTGAGGATGAGCAGATCGGTGTCAAGATCGTTCGCAAAGCTCTTGAAATGCCCATGAAGAAAATTGTTGAAAATGCCGGCATGGATGGAGCGGTGATTCTGGAGAAGGTGCGCGAAGAACAGAAAGCTAAGAAGAACGACAAAATTGGCTATGATGTGATCCGCGAAGAGTACATTGATATGATCAAAGGCGGTCTGGGTGATCCTGCCAAGGTAACCCGCGGCGCTCTCGAAAATGCCGCCTCCATTGCCGCAATGATTCTGACCACGGAAGCTCTTGTTACTGATATTCCTGAAAAGAATCCTCCTGCCCCTGCGGCGCCTCCGATGGATTATTAATCCAGTTGAACCCACTTTACTGGCAGATCGAAAGGTCTGCCAGTTTTTTATTATTGGTAATCGGGTATAATCTACGCGATGCGCAATAAAACACTGGCAGTATTAATCATCCTGGCTTTCTTATTGAGTGGCTGTAACGCGCCGGCTATCAATACTCCCTTGCCCTCAGAATCCGCTACCGGGTCTGCCCCTACTGAAGTTCCAGCAACACCCACTCCAACGTCCGCCCCTCTCGCGCTGGTTGTCAATGGGGAGGGTATCCTCCTCTCTGAATATGAAGCAGAGATAATCCGTTTGCAATCCGCCCTAAGCCAGTTGGGAAAAGAAATGTCTCCTGAGGAACAAAAAGATCAGGTGATGAACAGTTTTATCGATCAGTTGTTAATGGCTCAAGCGGCTGCCAGGGCAGGTTTTAGCGTTAGCGACGATGCTCTTCAGCAACGGATAGATGAGCTCATTCAGGAACTGGAAAGCCCGGAGAAATTATCGGAGTGGCAAACCACTAATGGATATACTGAAGATACATTTCGCGTTGCCCTCAAGCGTGAAATGGCTGTAGCCTGGCAGCGGGATGCTATTACAAATGGCGTTCCAACCACTGCTGAACAGATTCATGCGCGGCAATTGTTTTTCAAGAATGAAGCCAATGCTATTGCAGCCCAAAAGAAACTGGAAAGCGGTATTGACTTTAGCACCCTGGCTGAAGAACAGGATGCGACTCTGGGGGGTGACCTTGGCTGGTTCCCACGAGGAATGCTCACCCAACCGGAAGTAGAAGAAGCGGTGTTTGCCATGCAGCCGGGTGAAACAAGCGGAATTATTGCCAGCAGTCTTGGCTATCACATTGTCAATGTTCTTGAACGGGAAAATGACCATCCTCTTTCAACAGAAGCTCGCTTGATGCTTCAAGAAAAAGCGTTACAGGATTGGCTCACTGCTGAAAGAGAAAAAAGCACCATTGAAATTCTGGTTCCCTGATTTCCATTCAAGTAAGGGGAGATGGCGCATATGCAATTTTCAGATCCGCAGGAATTAGCACGAAGAGCCCGGCGCCGCGAACAACATCGCAAACGGGAGCTCTTATGGAACTTAATGACCACCTTGGTACTGATAGCGACAGTGGGATTAATTGGTTATTTCCTGATTCTTTATTCAAATCCACAAATTGGGCTGAATCCCTTCCCTCCTCCCACCATGCCTGTGCTGGCGAATGTAGCCACCACCACCCCAACGCCTCCCCGTTTGCCTCCTACCTGGACGCCGACTGCAAAAGCCACTGAAACGATGCGTCCATCTGCCACTCCTTCAATGGAAGCTCCCAGCCCTACGGTGGCACCAACAAACGAAATTATCCCAACATTTGCGTTGACGGATACCGGCGAGTATCCCTACCAGGTGCAGGGTCTACCCGCGGCTATGGCAAATACCGTCTTTCATCCTGGTGAGAGCTGCGACTGGCAAGGTGTTGCCGGGACTGTGGTCGATTTACAGGGAAAGCCAGTTGTGGGAGTGCTTGTGCGCTTAACCGGTGTGTATCATGGGCGCACGATTGATATGAACACGCTTACCGGCGGAGCTTCAGCCTGGTATGGGGAGTCGGGTTATGAGTTCTTTCTTGGATCCGAACCTCTTTCTACCTCCAATACCCTTGCCGTGCAACTGGTTGACCAGGCTCTGATGCCGATTTCCCCCCGGGTGGTCTTCAATACCTACGAGGAATGCAATAAGAATTTAATATTAATCAATTTCAAACAGGTGCGATAGCCCTTTATTTCCCAGCCGTTTTTCAACGAAATACGGAAAGTTGAGTGGTTTCATCGAGGCTAATCGGGTCAGTATCGATGAGGAGGTTCCAGATATCCAGCGTGAGATCAACGCGGCTGGCAATGCTGCGCAGAGTGCGGAATTTTAAGAAGTGAGCATGCTCCTCCAATAATTGCTGCAAATACGGATCACGCTCCAGTTTATATTTCATCAACCCTGCCCGGCTGCCCGGTAGGAGAATGATCGTTTCACAATCTGGAGAGCGTTCGAGCAAGTATTTCCGCTCAATGGCTGCGGTATTGGTAATCACCAGTTGGTAAATGGGATCCGTGCCTGCGAACTCCGGATACCAGTAGAGGATTCCTTCATCTTCCTGCCTGACGTGGAGAGCGGCTGCAATTTTTCCGACCAAATCGAATATTCTTGCAATATCTTTCTCCCGTTCTCTTTGGGTTTCTCCCATCCGCAGCTTCCATTTTCGAGTGAGTGCCTCCTGATCCGCATAGGAAGCGAGGCATTGCCGGGTGAGCTCCTCAGATGGCGTTAGAAAACCAGAAAAATTCTGATAAACGCGGTTCAGCAGCGATTCTTCTTCCAGTTCAGCTGAGTTTTGCAGCCAGGAAAGAATTTCACTCTCCAGTTTATCAGCCAGGGGTGTTTGACCCGCATCTGGTTGTGCCAGCCACCACAATCCACTCTCGGGTTCCTGGGCAGTAGCTTTCATGCGGCGCAGAAATCCCGTATCCATGAGCAAAGCATTCATGGAAGTTTGAACTTCCATGAATTTTTCATAAGTAAACTGATGAATGGATTGTGGAAATGCATCTGCATCCGCCAGAGAGGTCATCGCGGCTGTATGGATTTTGATGTATTCGCTCGGTTCGTGAATATCATTCAAGAGATTCCGCATTGCATCTCGGGCGATTTTTTGTATGTTTACAGGGGCGAAATCTTTTTTTGTTGACCCTCTTTGCCATTGGATTTGAACCGGGTTAATCGAGTCCTTTACAGCACAACCGACCAGATCAAACCCACTTATCGCAGCACTTTCAATTACGGCACTGATCATGCCCGCTGAGGGTTCCGGAATGAGCCCCAAAAATGGGATTTTATCTTTGCTAAACCTGGCGGCTGGCAAGAGCGCAGCATGCAGTGCGGTGGTATGCCAGTACCAGTCAAATCTCCGTCTTTCAATTACCTGGCTGAATTGACCGGCTCGTTCCTCGCCCCACAACCAGGACGACCAGAGGCTGCACAGAGTCCAGAAGGCTTGGTTTGGCCTTGGAAACACACACATGAGCGCATCCAGATCGACAGGACTGGAGGGTTGAACCAGATCGCGCATTCTTCCCGGATAAAGACAAATTCCAGAGGAATCGGGAAGATTTGGCCATGTGGTCAGCTCCAATTCTGGCAAGTCTAACGTCCAGGCGTTGATTGCATTTTCAAACTCGAGCCAGAGATTTTTTTCAATAAACTGGGCAGGCTTACTGAACTGCCGAGGTCGTTCTCTCTCTTCAGGCCAAAACCAAATGGCATGACCGGCATCCATGAGGGAGAGAAGCAGTGCGTCCGCCAACTTTTTCTGGCTCTCGCTTAGTCGCATCGTCTCGAGTTTATTGATCAATGTAAAGAGTACATAAAGCGGGCGCACGGGATAAATGTTGAGGGCGGCAGAAACCGCTTCACGGTTTTCAATATGGCTGCCCATCGCCCTTGCAAGTGCCATTGATCGATGAAGAGGTTCACTACGCTGAATCAGTTGAAGGCGTTGAATATCTTCATCTGTGATTGGATGCAAACCATTGTCACCGCAGTGCGGGCAGTCATACAACCGTGCATAGGGAACTGGTTCCCCGCGTCTCCAAATGAAACCGCTGGCTTGAACTTCTGCGCCACAACGCGCGCAACTGGTGAGATAGAGGTTTTGAATCGTATTTTCAAGACGTTCCTGCCCCTTTCGCAAGTCACCGAGTTCGTGGATGAGCTTTGTAAACTCTGCGGCTTTGGGCGGATTGGTTAGCAGGCTGATTTCAAATGCCAGTACAGGATTGTTACAGGCAGCTATGATGCGGTACCCGGCAGCGGCAGTCTCCAGGATTGCCCTGGGTGAGGCGCCAATCGGGTCGAGGATCGTGCTTCCGGCAGGTATTTCCCGCCTTACCCAGCGACTCATCATTCCTGAAGGATCTAGTGGTAGAAAGCGCTCAAATGGCAGCTCCACGGATTGAAGATTTGACAAAGGGTAGATCAAAGGTCGGCTCATGGCTATAGTACTATCATAGCGGAAATTGATGAATTTTCAATAATAATAAAACTCCCGCCCTCCGAGACGGGAAGGCGGGAGTTTGAGTTCTTTTTGTCGAATTACTCCATGAGGAATTGTTCCTCTACCTGGGGGATATGCCGCCGGATATTAACCACATCTTCTTGCGGAAATTCATAATCTTCAAGTTCACCTGCCAGGTAACGGTTGTAGGAGACAAGGTCAAAACTGCCATTACCGGACATGTTGAACAGAATTACTTTTTTCTCTCCAGTTTCTTTTGCTTCGAGGGCAAGATCCATCGCGGCTCTGAGGGCATGGGCGGATTCTGGAGCTGGAAGAATCCCTTCCGTGCGGGTGAAAAGTAGAGCCGCATCAAAAACCGATTTTTGATGAACTGCTACTCCTTCGATCAGCCCTGCATCGTAGAGCGCGGAGAGAGTGGGAGCCATGCCGTGGTATCTTAATCCACCGGCGTGGATCGCTGCCGGTATAAAATCATGTCCCAGCGTATGCATTTTCATCACTGGAACCATGCAAGCTGTGTCACCATAATCGAAAGCATACAACCCCTTCGTTAAGGAAGGTGTCGCCTTGGGTTCCACTGCCAGCAGCTTTGTTCGCTCACCGTTGCGCAGGTTTTCCCGTAAGAATGGGAAGGCAATCCCGGCAAAATTGGAACCACCTCCAACGCAGCCAATGACGACATCAGGGTATTCACCCGCCATGTCCATCTGTTTGAGGGCTTCTTCGCCAATGACTGTTTGATGAAGCAGCACATGGTGGAGAACGGAGCCAAGCCCATATTTTTTCGTGCCAGCGGATCGAACCGCGGCTTCAACAGCTTCAGAAATTGCAATCCCCAGTGACCCGGGTGTTTCCGGGCTTTCTGCCAGCACCCTTCTCCCATAATCCGTTTGATCACTCGGGCTGGCATATACTTTCGCCCCGTAGGTCTCCATCAAATAGCGTCGGTAAGGCTTTTGATCATAGGACACACGAACCATAAACACTTCCAGGTCAATATTGAAGAAGGTGCATGCCATTGAGAGAGCCGCCCCCCATTGACCCGCACCGGTTTCCGTCGTCATTGCTTTTGTGCCGGCAATCTTGTTGTAATAAGCCTGGGGAATAGCGGTATTAGATTTATGGCTGCCAGAAGGGGAAACTCCCTCATATTTGAAATAAATATGTGCCGGTGTTGCCAATGCTTTTTCCAACCTCAACGCCCGGATCAGAGGGGTGGGGCGCCATAATTTGTAGGCTTCCCGTACTTCCTCGGGGATTTCGATGTAGCGGTCACTGGCAACTTCCTGCTCGATCAACCCGGGTGGAAAAAGAATCTGGAGGGATTCAGGAGATACCGTTTTTAAAGTGACCGGGTCAAGGTAAGGCTGGAGCTTTACCGGTGAGTCCGCTGTGATGTTGTACCAGGCTCGCGGAATGTCACTTTCATTGAGGATAAATTTGGTGGTTGTTTCCATATCAGTCTCCTTTATAAAAATTGATTTGTTCGGAGGACGGACTGGAATAATCGAAGCCCGTCCCACTTGGGGACGGGCTTTAAAACCCGCGGTGCCACCCCGGTTAAGCGGCTTCCCTCTTAATCAAAAATCTCCGGAGGATGCAACCGGAGATTAGATTTTGCCAGCTTCACTCGTTTCGGGTACGGCAGAAAACTGCTTATACCCATAGCCTGATAACGGTGGCATTCCGGCGTTGGTTACTGGCTTTCGCTTTCACCTTGCGGCTCAGAGGTCCATTCGATGCCAACGTGCGCGCGGGTTTTCACCATTTCCCGCTCTCTGGAGCGCCGGTTCGACACTTACTCGTCCTCGTCATCGCCTTTCGTTTTTTATTTTCACTTATTATAGGCACTCGAAGAGAAATGTCAAGGGATTTCCCAGCGAATGTCTGCGAAGGCGAAGGGTGTTAAGATTGCCTTTAATTAAGCCGATAATGTGTGATTCCAGGGATGTCCTCAATCGCCTGGCGGATGTCTGTCAAAGGGTCATTTTCTCTTGTCTTTACCACCATTGTGACCGTGAGATCCTGATGAGGTAAATTAGCTTCAATCCCCAGCGAAAGAACGGTTTTCTTCATACTCTTAAAAACATTCGAAAGCATCTCTGCCAGTTGAGGGTTTTCATGGGCTGTTACACTGATGCTCACCGTCTGGAAAGTTTGAATCGCACGCTTTTCCAAAATGTTCAGCAATACCAGAACGAAAAGAAGTGCTACGGTGGTTCCAGCCGCCGAGAAATAATGCCCTGCGCCGACCGCCAGACCCACAATCGCGATAGTCCACAAAGAAGTGGCTGTGGTCAGTCCTTTTACATTTGTGCCGTAGCGTAAGATTGCTCCCGCGCCAAGGAAACCAATGCCCGAAACGACCTGAGCCGCAATCCGGGCTGGGTCACCATTGGCGCCGACGGAGTCAAATTGCATCGAAAGGTTAATCGAAACGGTCATCGCCAGGCAGGAACCTATCGCCAAAATGGCATGAGTCCGCAGCCCTGCGGGCTGATTTTGCCGCTCTCGCTCATAGCCCACCACCATTCCCAGCAGGGCAGCCAAACCCAGCCGTATCAGGATTTCCCATTCAGAGATCAACATAGATGCCTACCTTTCATAATCCTTTACTGGCAGGTGGAGAAAAAATAATCGCGTTCTATCGAGAGGGAACTTTCCTCTTCATTTCTGCCAGGAATGTCGTGGAGTAGTGGAATCTGATTCGAGACTTCCTCGTACATTTTTTGTGCTGCCCGACGGACTGAAAAGTGGGCATTCGGAGCGCTGCGTAGACGAATGAAATGGACCAGGCTGCGTAAATTCAGCTTCAGCAATACGCGGCGATTAAACCCGTTAGGTACCACATATGCAGCCAAAGCAGGATTAATTTCAGCGAGGGAGGAATACATTAAGCGGGCGGTTTCCATCGCGGCTTGATAACGGTCAAGAACTCCGGCAGCTTCAATAGCGCGTGGAGTGGCGTAACCCAAGCGTGCAGTGAGCGCTTGAGGAATTTGGGTCATCATCCGGTGGCGTTTCACTTCAAAATAGGCTCCCTGATCGAGCAACAGATCAAAAGTAAAAAACGCAAATTCCAATTCCCGTGCCGGAATGGTATGTCTGTTTCCGGTTTGCAGCAGGGTGTGGATGAGCGTTTCCTTTTGTGAGGCTGACGCCTGTCGCATCCATTCTGTTGCCTGGGAATAGGGAATCTGCTGCTCATGGTAAAGTGCGGCGGCGAATACCTGATCGAGGGCACCCGGGTCTACATCACATAATTCGCACCAATCCGTCCTGGTTTCCTGAGCGCTCGTTTTAATTTCTGCAAAGGTTCTCTGAACCTCTCGCAAATAGGGGATTTCATCTGCATATTTCAATAACGTTGGAATGGACGTCAGGGCTGCCTTTTTGATCTCTTCACCAATCTGGCGGGGTTCCTGCAGGGGCTGGGTAAGCAACTTCCCGATGGCATGTTCGAGAGACCGCGCATTAATCGTCATCCCCACGTTTGCCAGAGACGCTGCAGGAAGCAAAAAACGGCACACATCAATGGCCTGGGAACGGATGCGCCTTTCAAATTGGGCAGACGTTTCATTTTCTGCCGGTTCTTGATTGGATTGAAACTGTTTGCTTACCGCTTGAAGGCAGATCTCATACGTATCGAACAAAGTTTCACAGGTCTGTATGTAGGGCTTTCGCAACAGATGATTTTCCAGCTCGGGGGGTACGAAAAAAGCATCCCGGTCCCATTTCTGGTAGCGGGTAGATTTCTCAGTGTACGAAGCCAGACGGTTTGATTCCAGCGTTTCCACTGCCAGGCGGGAGATATTTTCAAGCGCGAGGTGGAGGACGGCATGCTCGGCGACGGAGGAATGACCATAGCCTACGACCCATTTTTCGTTGAACTCGGCGCTTTTCAGATCATTAAGCTCCGCAGCAATTTCGCGGAAGGATTCAGGAGAACGCGAAGTCTTGGCAAAAGTGACCGCAATCGTTTCCGGGGGGATTTTCTGAGGATCAAGGAGATAAATCTGGCGATTTTTAGCCATAGTGAAGAATCTCTTTTGTTCTTAGAATATCCTTTTGAATTTGTTCCGTCAAGGCTTGTGAATTGGGGAATTTGATTTCCGGACGCAAATACTCGATGAATTCAAGGGTCATCGTCTTCCAGTAAAACTGCTCATTTGTATCCAATAGGTACGGTTCCACCCGCGGGTAGGCGAGCGAATTTTCAAAGGTGGGACGTACACCGATGTTGGTGACGGCAGTGTAGGTGTGCTGGTTGATATGGGCGATAGCGGCATAGACTCCGTTAGCCGGAAGCAGTCGCTCTGGAGCGATGGCAAGGTTGGCGGTCGGAAAACCAATTTTGCTTCCGCGATGTTCGCCATGCACTACCCTTCCGCGCAGCGCATACGGGCGCCCCAGGAAGAGGGCTGCCTTGGCTACTTCGCCATTTTTCAGCAGTTTGCGTATATTACTGGAAGAGATGATCTCCTGTCCATGTCGAACGGGCGGCAGCACTTCCAACTCAAAATTCAATGCATGCCCAATTTCTTTCAGCACGGAAACGGTACCGGCATGATCTTTCCCGAGCGTGAAGTTAAAGCCGGTTAGCAGTTTCTCCAGACCCAATGCCCGTTTAATCTCGGACATGAAAACATCTGCGGGAACGTTGGCGAGGTTTTGATCAAAAGGTAAGACGATGACCGTATGGATGCCCATCGCTTTAATGCGTGCGACACGTTCTTTGACCGGGCTGAGAATATGATCGCGTTTAATGCATTTAAAGAAGAGGGCAGGCAGGGGATCAAAAGTAATAGCGAAGGTTTGACAACCTTCCTCTTTTGCTTCTTCAGTTAATTTCTTAAAGAGCGTCTGATGACCCAGGTGGACACCATCGAAGGCGCCAATGGTTCCCCAGGATCGTTGCAGCGGTGTAGTGTTGAGAATATCAATGTAGTCCATGTCAATATTATATGGGGTAACCTTTATCCTTCAAGGTGTAAAACCCCCCTCACAAGAGGGGGGAAGTGATCACGAGAAAAATACTTTTTTCGGTTGCCATTCCATGGTTTCAGGATCAATTTCCATCAAGGCGACCAATTCTCCCTGGTTGCTTACCCCACAGACCATGGTGTGCTCACTTGAACGGGCGGGGATGCGATGACCATGACGCAGAGCTTCCACTTCTTCCTGTTCGAGCTCGATCGTCGTCCAGTCTGAGAGGGCTTCAGCCGCAGGGATAAGGTACTGATACCAGGTGCCATCCGCAAAGGCTTCGTTCAATTTCCGCAGAGGAACGGCATCGCGGAGGGTAAAGCGCCCGCTCTTCGTCCGGCGCAGACCCGTCAGCGTGGCGCCGCAGCCCAGACGGGCTCCGAGATCGTTCACCAGTGAACGCACATACGTGCCGGAAGAGCAAGATACATCGATCACAACCTCCGGTGGCGCCCATTCTAGCAATTCAAGGCTGTAAACGTTGATCAAGCGGGGTTCCAGCTCTACCGGTTCGCCTTTTCGTGCCATTTCATAGGCTTTGCGTCCCTGCACTTTTACTGCACTGTAAGGAGGTGGAACCTGTTCGATCTGCCCGACGAATTTTTGCAATTCAGCATTGAACTGTTCTTCAGTAACGTCGACTGGAGCAGATGAAAGTGTTCGTCCATCGGCATCATACGTATCCGTGGTTGTGCCCAGCATGATCACAGCCTGATAGCGCTTATCGGAAGCGGATACATACTCACTCAGTCGAACCGCTGGACCGATTAAGACGACCAGGACCCCTGACGCGCGCGGATCCAGTGTGCCGGTATGACCTGCCCGCCGGATGTTGCATCCTTTGCGAATCACCTGGACAACATCATGTGAGGTCATTCCCACTGGTTTATCCACAACCAGCACGCCCGAAATTGCGTTTCGAACATCATATTCAGAATTGTTTTCCATACCTCACTCCATTCCCTTTGTTGGCAAAGGATCATTATTACCATTAGTTAATGTTGACAAATAGTCACGTGTTTTTTGTAGGATCATATTTTGTACTTCTGACAAACTCCCTTTAATATCTGCGCCGGCTGCCGCGGGATGACCCCCACCGCCAAAAGAGGCTGCGATGGAAGCCACATTGATCCCTGGCCGGGCGCGCCAGCTCACTTTCACATGATCGGTATTTTGTTCAATGAACAATACTGCGACGTCAATATCTTCAATGCTCGAAAGGATGTTGGTTAGATCGGCATCGTCTTCGTCCATATAAGCTGCGTTATGTCGATCTTCCAGGGAGAGGGTTGTCCACACCATTCCGTTCTCCCGGTTTAATTTAACCAACCCGTATCCCCAGTAATGATAACTTTCAAATGGTTTACTCACCAGGGCACGGTTGTAGAGACGAGTGATATCCGCCCCTTTGTCCATGAGATCAGCGGCGATTCGCAGTGATTTCGATGTTGTGTTGGAGGTGCGGAAACCAATGGAATCACTAATGATGCCTGATAACAGGTTGGACGCCACCTTTTGATCTATTTCCAGCCCCCATCTGGGCATATGTTCGGCAAGAATGGCACAGGTTGCCACCGCATCCGGTTCGATCAGGTTGATTTTACCAAATTTGGGATTGGTAATATGATGGTCAACCACGATATCCGGTACTTTCCCTTCGAGCACTCCTCCGCTTCGTTCTTCATCCGAACAATCCAGCACGATGGAAAGGTCATAATCCCCGTGGAAGGATCTCCGAACGAGGTCAGCACCGGGGAGGTGTTTGAAAGTTTTAGAAATCCCGCTGCGCAGGACGATTTCAACGCTTTTTTCTCTGGCGAGCAGAGCCAACCCCATTGCTAGAACGGCTCCGATGGCATCTCCATCGGGTCGGATATGGGAGACGATGCCAAAAGAGTGAGCATTTTCGATGGCTTGCTTGATTTCATCATCGATCATCTTGATTTGCCCCGGTTTTGATCTTCCTTGTGAATGGCGGCAATTAATTGCTCAATCCGATCCGCACGCTCAGGCGTCACATCCCAATGGAAACGCAATTTAGGGAAAGAGCGCAGTTCAATACGCTCGGCGAGCATTTTGCGGATAAACCCACTGGCGCTTTCAAGCCCTAAAAGCACTTCCTGAGAGCGTACTTCCCCTTCGACCGCGGAGACATAAATGTCAGCATAAGCTAATTCCCGGTCCACATTGACATCTGTAATCGTGATCCCGGCGAGGCGTGGATCACGGATTTCTTCTTTGACCAGCATCTCCGAAAGTTCCTTTTGGAACCTGTCACCGATGCGGGTTAATCTTAAAGCGGATGGCATAATCGAATTTCCTTATTCCATTCAGATGAATTATTCATTTTTCTCAATTACAAAGCATTCAAGCAGATCGCCTTCGCTGATGTCATTATACCCTTTCAGCGAGAGACCACATTCAAATCCTTGTCGTACTTCTTTGACATCATCTTTTTCGTGTTTGAGCGAGGCAATTTCGCCTTCAAAAAGGGTGTTTCCATTACGGATCAGGCGAACCCGGGCATTTCTCCGCAGCTCACCACTGATGACGCGACACCCCGCAATAGTCCCTACTTTGTTAATTTTGAACACCTGCCGCACTTGAGCCTGACCGACAGGAATTTCCCTCGTTTCCGGCTCCAGCATTCCTTTCAAAGCTTTTTCGATATCTTCGATCATGCGGTAGATAATCTCGTACAGCCGGATCGAAACCCCTTCCTTTTCAGCGAGATTGCGCGCTGCCTGATCCGTAGTAACGTTGAAACCCAGAAGGATGGCGTGAGAGGCAGAAGCCAGCATGACATCGCTTTCACTGATGTTGCCTGTTTCTGCGTGGATGATATTGATCTTGATTTCTCCCTGGCTGAGCTCATTGAGAGAGTTCACGATTGGCTCAAGGGATCCTTGAACATCAGCTTTAAGGATCAGCGGTAATTCCCGCACTTCGCCAGCCTGGAACTTCTCAAAAAGTTTTTCCAGGGTCGTTTTGGAAGCGACCTCGGGCGCATTGGCTTTTTCAGCAGCCCGTTCTGACAGAATCAGGCGGGCTTCTTTTTCACTTGGCACAACCTGGAAAAGTTCACCCGCAGGAGGAACGCTTGCTAAACCAAGGACTTGAATCGGGGTTGAAGGAGGAGCCATTCTCACCGGTTTTCCGTTGAAATCGAACATGGCGCGAATTTTGCCATAGGTATCACCGGTAATAACGGTGTTGCCGGTGTGTAACGTCCCGTTTTGAACCAGCAGCGTGGCGATAACCCCGCGGGCTTTATCCACCTGGGCTTCAATGACTGTGCCGAAAACTTTGCCCTGCGGGTTGGCGCAGATGTTCAGGCTTTCACTGACGAGCAGAATCGCCTCCAAAATATCTTCAAGACCTTTTTTCTGTTTCGCGGAGACTGGAACCACAATGGTGTTCCCATCCC
>JAGPFF010000020.1:0-25134 GCA_018056725.1 Anaerolineaceae bacterium | reverse complement strand
GTCCGGGTTGGCGTCCGCCTTGTCAATTTTGTTTAGTGCCACAATAATTGGCACTCGGGCGGCTTTGGCGTGCGCGATTGCTTCGCGGGTCTGCGGCATCACCCCGTCATCGGCGGCTACGACCAAAATAACGATATCCGCCCCCTGTGCACCCCGGGCGCGCATGGCAGTAAAAGCGGCATGACCGGGAGTATCGAGGAAAGTAATGATTCTTCCTTTATGTTCTACCTGATAGGCACCAATATGCTGGGTAATTCCGCCAGCTTCACCTGATGCCACGTTTGTATGCCGGATGGCATCCAGCAAGGTTGTCTTTCCATGATCCACATGCCCAAGGATAGTCACCACTGGTGGTCGGGGGATCAATTTTGCCGGATCTTCGCTGTCAATCAACTCGCGCCATAACGGTATCTTCCCCTGTTCTTCAACGGGGGCTGTATCTTTGGCTGATTCCAAAACAGCTTCAAAACCAAGCTCGGATGCGACTACAGCAGCGGTATCAAAATCGATCTGCTGATTGATATTCGCCATGACACCATTTGACATAAGAACTTTGATAACTTGAATCGGGCTGGCTTCCAAACGATTAGCCAATTCCCGCACGGTGATTTGCACCGGTAATTCAATTTGCTTCTCGCCCATAATACACCTCCAAAGATGTTTCCCCCCTTCCCCTGTCTGTTTACTAAACTTACCACATCAGCCAGGCTGGCGTATGTGCATTTGAGCAAGGAAATCAGGTCAATCCGTCATGTTTTAATCGCCTTTATCTTGCTGGTGATCGATCGGCGAGGGGGTTGTCGCGGGTTCTCCGGGGGGCAGTTGGTTCATATACCTGGCTAGAGTTTCCCGGTCTTCCGCGGTGAATTCCACTCGCAACGCATGTTGGATTGGTCCTCTTAATGCTTGCTCCCAGCAGGAACGAAGATTATGCACGTAGGCTCCCCTGCCCGATAGTTTACCCGTCGGATCGATGCGGATCCCCTCCGTGGTGCGGACAATCCGCACCAGTTCCCGCTTCGCAATCACCGACTTGCATCCCACACAGGTACGCAAGGGTACATGCTTAATTCGTTTTTGCGGTTGCTTAGCCACCTGTCTTTCTTTCGCTAGTTACCATTTACTCTTCCCAATCCCAGCCGCCACCGCGTTTGTGTTTCTTCTGCACAACGGTCATATCGCGGTCAGGATCATAGGTTACCACAGTGTGCTTACCTTTCTTCTTGCCTTTCTTTTTACCCTGGGCGCCGGAATCCTCGCCTTCATCTTCATCGCTGATGCTGTTGATGTCCAAAACCTCCGGACGCAGCGTGAATAACTCTTCAAGAGAAGGCTCAACTTCAGGAATTTCTTCGGTTGCTGCAACCACAGCTTCTTGCTCAGTAATTTCAGCCGCGGGCAGCTCTTCGATTACTTCGGCAGCGACGGGTGACACAACTTCGGCAATCACCGGCGTTTCAGGCTGCGCTTCTTCACGAATCTCAGCAACGGGAATGGCTGCCTCAGCCTGCTTTTGTTCTTCTGCCAGCTGTTCATCCAACTCTTCCATGAGGTGATGGATGCTATCCATGGCACGAATGCCTATTCCCTGCAAGCGTTCGATAACATCTGGATTTTGTTTGATCTGCAGCGCCATATCACCCACGTTGAAGTAGCCAGCTTCCTGAAGCGTGAAAGCTACATGTTCCGGAAGACCAGCGTCGAGAATACTCCGCGTGAAAGCAGCAGACGGGATGGATTTCTTAATCTCCAGTAACTTTTCTTCTTCCTCTTTCCGCTGCGCTTCTGTTTTGGCAATGGATTTGCGTTCCACCCGGTCTACAAATCGGGTCATCTGATCGTATTCTTCAGGAGTGAGCGGTTTCCCTTCCGCCTTACGGGCGAGCATTTCTTCGATTCTGGCTGCAGTTTCCGTTTCGTTTTCGCGCAGGACGGAAAGTGAGGGATCATTCTGTAGTTTGTACAAAGCGTCGGTGGCGGCTTCTGGCAGGCTCTTGATATCGATTCGCCAGCCGGTCAACTTGGCTGCAAGGCGGGCGTTTTGACCCACCCGACCAATCGCCAGGCTGAGCTGGTCTTCAGGTACGACAACCGTCGCGGTTTTCCCGCTGTTGGAGCGCTGGTCGGTCAGGTAGACCCCGCTCACGCGAGCCGGGCTGATGGCTTTGGCAATGAAAATTGCCGGATCAGGATTCCACTCGATCACATCGATTTTTTCATCATGCAGCTCTTTTACAATCGCCTGAATACGTACCCCGCGGATTCCCACACAAGCACCAACCGGGTCAATCCCTTGCTGAGTGGCAGAAACGGCTACTTTGGCGCGGTCACCCGGTTCGCGGGCAATCGACCGGATTTCCACGATGCCGTGGTAAATCTCAGGAACTTCATTTTCGAGCAGGCGGCGGAGAAAATCGCGGTGGGTACGCGAAAGAATAATTTGCGGTCCACGGGGAGAATCCTTGACTTCTGAAACAAGCGCGCGTACGCGGTCATGGATATGGAAGCGTTCTCCGGCGATCATTTCTTTACGGGGCATGGTCGCCTCGGCCTTCATTTCAAGACCGATGGTTAATCCGGTGACACCGACAGCCTGAACAACACCGCTTACAATTTCACCCAGCTGTTTTTCGTAAAATGAAACTTGAGCTTTACGTTCAGCATCCCGAATACGTTGTTGAATGACCTGCCGTGCTGTTTGAGCGGCAACACGCCCGAAATCACCGGGGGTCGATTCCACCGTTACCAGATCACCGAGCTGGGCTTCCGGCTCAACCAACCGGGCGACAGAAAGTTCAACTTCCGTGATGGGGTTCTCCACGGATTCGACCACTTCCTTCTGAGCATAAATCGTGACTTTCCCGGTTTCAATATCCACTTTAGCTTCGATCTGTTGTTCAGTCGAAGCATTGACCGACCGGCGGTAGGCAGATACCATTGCCGATTCTAAAGCCTCGAGGATAATATCCCGGGGCAGCCCTTTATCTTCAAGTACTTCGTTGAACGCGAGAGTGAATTCGTTCTTCATTCCTTTTTTCTCCACCTGATTTCAATTCGATCTAAACGGTTCATGATAATAAGAAAAGTGGGGGATGCCCACTTTTCGGTGTTGAAACCTCAAATGTCTTACCAAGCGTTTTCATTCTATCACATTCTCATCAATGCGGTCAAGGGTTCTGCTTGTGAAGGGGGCTGCAATTCGGGTGCTGATCTTTGCGCCCAACTATTAACGGTAACACCATTCACTTATTCCAGTTTTATTTCCTTGGCTTTCAAATGGATTCGACGACGTTTCTTTTCTTTCAATCGCCGGCGTTGTTTCTTTGCCAGACGCCATTCCGTATATTGGATAAACACACCCTGATCTGCCAGATTCGTTTTTTCGCTGGGGAATTCATAGAACTCGAAGACATCCTGAAACTCATCTTCAATTTGCTGCGTGGTAATGTTCATGTTTTCGATGGTGTAGGTATGTTCACTCTGGAAGTGTTTGCTCTTCTCTGCTCCTTGTTCCAGGCGAAGTGCATAGGAAGGAGAGATTTCGAGATCGAGAAATTCGTATACTTCAAAGACCATCTTTTGTGGTTTTTTGATCAGATTATCATACCGGATGAAGTAACAGGTATCCGGTTTGTCCTTAAAAAATTCCATCGGGTAACGGTAATAAAACCCCATAACTTCAAAGAAATCTTTCTGATGCGGGTATTCTTCCACCGGGTCGCAAAAAAGCCGCCATCCTGTTGCCATATAATCCATCATCGAGGGCAGGGTTTCGATGGGGTTGCGAGCAAGATTGATAAAACGGGCATCCGGAAAGGTGCGGAGCAGACTGGCAATTTTGGGGGACTGGGCGGGGTTTTTTGACAGCAACGTGAGCTTGCCGCCATGTGCGTAGAGATGCCGCTGCACCATGTTTTTGTACTGCTTCATGACACGATCCTGTTGGCTGCGCGGGAGATCACGATCAAAATAAAAATAAGGCAATAATTCTTCCGGAATGGGGTACAACGGCCATAAGGTGGCACTGGACCATGAATGGATCAAAATATGGTCGTCTTCCTCGGCAGCGTCGATCCGAATGGCATGAGCTTTTGTCCGTTTGCTCATCCTTTTATTAAAGGATCGTAGAATTTTCTGAACGGGCGCGCCGATCCATTTTGCAATCCGAATGCTTCCCCAGATCATCTTTCGCTGCAGAATCGAAGGCGCAAAGATTAATTCCCATACTTTAAAAGAGGTAAAAGTTTCCCCGTCCTCATTCATCAATTGATGTAAAAATGTAGTGCCACTGCGTGGGTTGCCAATAATGAAAACCGGCTGGTTTACTTCCTGCTGGTGATATTTCGGAAAGAACACTTCATCGAGCAACAAAAACAGATGATATATAATTTCTCCTGGAACATAAATTAACAGCCAGATTGCCAGAACGAGTGCCCGTTTGGGAGTCAGCCTGTAATTCTTACCGCGAGAAATAAAAATTGCTTTGAAGTTATAGCGTAAAAAAGCAGGTAAATCAAAAAACATAATTAGCCTGAGAAAATTAAGAATGTCACTGGTAAATATATCAGATTATTCAAATTAAGCCTTCACCAATCCTTGCTGTCTTTTTCTCAAGAGCTTAATTTGATCTTGGACAGGAGAATGCAGTGGAAAATTCGTGGCTTTGGTGGAAAGACGGCGTGATTTATCAGATCTATCCCCGCTCCTTTATGGACAGCAACGGGGATGGCATTGGCGACCTTGAGGGAATTGCGCAAAGATTGGATTACCTGGCGGAGTTAGGCATTGACGCGATCTGGCTGTCTCCCATCAACCCATCCCCGGATGTGGATTTTGGCTATGATGTGGCGGACTACAGGGATATCGATGCGAAATATGGTTCGTTGGCAGATTTTGATCACCTGGTAACGGAGGCGCATTCCCGTGGCATACGGGTCATCATGGATCTTGTGTTGAACCATACCTCCGATCAACATTCATGGTTCATCGAATCACGGGCTTCCAGGGATAACCCCAAAAGGGATTGGTATATCTGGCGGGAAAATCCACAAGGGAAAAACTTGCCGCCAAACAACTGGCAATCTATATTTGGCGGTAAAGCCTGGGAATATGATCCGCGGACAGGACAATATTATTATCATATGTTCACCCCCCAGCAGCCGGATCTTAACTGGCGGAATCCACAGGTTTATGAAGAAATGATGAACACTTTCCGCTTTTGGGCAGATCGCGGCGTGGATGGATTCCGTTTGGATGTCTTCAATCAGTATTTCAAGGATGAATCCTTCCGGAATAATCCGGTGAAAGCTGGGATTCGAGCCTTTGACCGGCAGCACCATTTGTATGACACCAATCAAGCGGAAATGAAGCAGGTTGTAGCGGATATTCGCGCCCTCCTCGATGAGTATCCCGAGCGTTATGTGGTGGGTGAAACTTTCATCTCGGATTCTAAAACCGCAGCCGGTTATACCGGACCTGGAAAATTACATGCCGCTTTTGATTTTTCCCTGTTGAATTCCCCTTTTCACCCCGCTCGTTATTTGGAATCGATCCTGCGTCAGGAAAAAGAATTGTCGGCAGATTCATGGCCCAATCATGTCTTGAATAATCATGATAATCGCCGCATTGCCACACGTATTCATTGCGCTGATAAGGATGAACCGCTCAAAGTAGCCGCTGCCATGCTCCTCACACTAAGAGGAACGCCATTTCTCTACTATGGTGAAGAAATTGGTATGCGGGATATTCATCTGCGACGCGCCGAGCTGAAGGATCCGGTCGGAAAGCGTTTCTGGCCACTCCCCGTAGGCAGAGATGGCTGCCGGTCACCGATGCAATGGAATCGGGAGAAAAATGCGGGGTTCACCACGGGCAATCCCTGGTTAAGAGTCCATCCAAATTTTATTTCAAGGAATGTAGAGTCTCAGAAGGATGACCCGAATTCCCTCTTAAATTTTTATCAGGCATTAATTGCTTTGCGGAAGTCTGTACCGGCTTTAAGAGAGGGTATGTTTCTTCCCCTACACCATAACCCGCAAAAAGTACTGGCTTACCTGCGCCAGACAAAAGAACAAACGGTTCTGGTCGCGCTCAACTTTTCACGTCGAAGCGCAAAACTGGCTATAGGTGGTGAAATTTCCCGTCATCCCTGGGAAGTGCTGCTTTCCAGTAAAAAACGCACGCGACCGATCTTTGAAAAAGGTTGGCTCAAACTGGAAGGAAATGAAGCCTGCATCCTGATTCAGAAATAACAGAGATTTTATTCGGTCTTAAGAGGGATCAGGTCAAATGGAACGCCATCTTGCTTTCCTGCTTCGATGAGAATCTTTACGGTCACTTCTGAGAGCGGAACGCCTTCTTTCGATGCCCGTTCCGCTTTTTCGAATTCTTTTTCACCGTGAATATAGATGCGCTCCTCCCCTGCGGCTTTGGGGGAATTGCGCAGCAATTCCATCAAATGATCCATGTCGGCTCTAAAATCTTGCTCATTGCGGAAGGCGTCAATGCGAATGGCGGCGAAAAAATGCCCCACCCGACTGGTTTCAGGTTTATCTGCGCCGTAGACGGTATCACCAAAACCTGAACCAGCGAGAATGCCGGAAAAAATATCCACCATCATCGCCAGTCCGTAACCCTTGTACCCGCGCAGCAATTCAGGACCTCCCAGCGGCATCAACGCGCCGCCATGTAACACGCTGTCGGGGTCTTCCGTTATTTGCCCCGCACTGTCAATGCCCCAGCCTGAAGGGATCGATTTTCCATTCTTTTGATAAACCGTAATCCGCCCGATGGGCACAATGCTGGTCGCCATGTCCAGCACAAAAGGTTGGTTTTTACCCGCCGGTACAGCCACGGCAATCGGGTTGGTTCCCAGTAATGCCGTGCGTCCATGTGTGGGGGCGACCAGCGGTCCGGAATTGGTAAAACTCACCCCGATCATCCCTTCTTCCAATGCCATCATGGCATAATAACCGGCAATGCCATAATGGTTGCTGTTACGAACCGTTGCAATGGCAGCCCCATTCTGGCGGGCTTTTTGCAGGCACAGGCGCATGGTCTTAACCCCGGCAGGATGCCCCAATCCATTGTGGGCGTCCATTGCCAGAGTGGCTGGTGTTTCTGCCAGGAGAGTCAAAGGGGCATTCGGGTCGATCTGCCCATTGGCGAAACGGGATCCATAATAACTTTGCAGCCGAATCATCCCGTGAGAATCTACCCCGCGCATGTCAGCGCTGACGAGTACATCCGCTGCGATGGCGGCATCTTCTTTATTGATTCCCCAGCGCATCAAGTAGCGTGTGGCATACGACTTAAGATCCTGTTGGGCAAAATATTGCGTCATGCCAGCCTCTCCTCGTTTTGGCTCTGATGGTCTTGATTCATGCCTTACCAGCCAGACCGGGCGGTGTGTTCCAGAGCACACGCTGAACATCAGTCTGGCTGGTTGTGTTTCAACAGAAGCGATTAACTTAATCCGATAATCCTTCCGGTATCAGGTTCGATATCAATATCCATAAACATTGGTCGGGTGGGCAAACCCGGCATGGTCGACATTGTGCCCAGTAAGGGATAGAGGAACCCAGCACCGACAGAAGCGCGAACATCCCGAATGGGAATGCGAACACCTTTCGGCACCCCTTTGAGTGAGGCATCATGCGACAAGCTCAAATGCGTTTTCGCCATACAAATGGGTAGTTGATCAAACCCGAGACGAGTGTATTCGGCGATACGCTCCTCGGCTTCCGGAAGGTAGTCAACACCCTCAGCGCCATAAATCTCGCGGGCGATGATTTCGATTTTTTCTTTAATTGACAGGTTCAGTGGATAGAGAAACTCGAAAGTTGAAGGCTTTTCAGCGGCCTTGATGACCGCCTGCGCCAGATCGAGCGCTCCTTCGCCACCTTTTTCCCAGTGCTCACATACCACTGCATCCTCCGCGCCGCCTGTTTCTACGGCGGCTTTCCGGATTAACTCTAGTTCGGCTGGAGTATCCGTGAGAAAGCTATTAATTGCCACTACCACTGGAATGCCAAATTTACGGGCGATTTTGATATGGTGAAGCAGATTGGGAATCCCTTTTTCGAGCAATTCAAGATTCTCACTGGTATAAGCCGCATCGAGTGGCTTGCCAGCCACTACCTTTGGACCACCGCCGTGCATCTTTAATGCCCGCACTGTAGCAACCAACACCACTACGGAAGGCACCAATCCGGAATACCGGCATTTGATATTCATGAATTTTTCCATTCCCATATCGGCGCCAAAGCCACTTTCGGTCACGACGTAATCCGCCAGTTTGAGCGCGATCTTATCCGCCAGAATAGAGGAGTTGCCATGCGCGATATTGGCAAAGGGACCGGCATGCACAAAAACGGGTGTGCCTTCAACTGTCTGCATCAGGGTTGGTTTGATGGCGTCGCGCATCAAAACGGTCATGGCGCCGGCTACTCCCAGATCTTCAGCCGTCACCGCACTGCCATCCTTGCTGATGCCGATCACGATGCGCCCAAAACGTTCCCGCATGTCCCGCAGGCTGGTGGTGAGGGCGAGAATCGCCATTATCTCCGAAGCCACGGAAATATCAAACCCGGTGTGGCGGGTGAATCCTTTTTCCTCCGGTCCTTCTCCAATCGTGATCCCCCGCAGGAACCGATCCGAGGTGTCGATGACCCTACGCCAGGTAATGGAATCAGGGTTAATATCCAGGCGACAGAGTTTACGGCGTTGTTCTGGCGTCAGTTCATCCGGATCAGCCACCGAGATACCAAGTTTTTCCAACCTTGCCACCATGCCGCGGGTAAAATGCCTTTTCCCGCTCTTGTCCGCAGGCAATAACCGGTTAAACAACTGTTCATCGGTAGCTTCACTCTCGTGGAACATACGGGCATCAATGGCAGCTGCCATCAAATTATTGGCGGCAGTAATGGCATGAATATCCCCGGTGAGGTGGAGATTAAATTCTTCCATCGGCACCACCTGCGAGTAGCCACCACCTGCAGCTCCTCCCTTAATCCCAAAAGTTGGTCCCTGGGAGGGCTGACGAATACAGGTCATGACCCTTTTACCAAGATGCGCTCCGAGAGCCTGACTGAGACCTACAGTGGTGGTGGTCTTTCCTTCTCCGAGAGGCGTGGGAGTGATTGCGGTGACGTCGATGTACTTGCCATCCGGAACATACTGTAAACGCTGTAGGACTTCCAGGCGGACTTTGGCTTTTGTATCTCCGTAGAGTTCAATTTCAGACGGGAGCAACCCCAGTTCTTCCGCCACCTGGGTGATCGGTTTTAGTGTCGCTTCCTGTGCTATCTCAATGTCCGCAGGGACGGGAGACCGTTTTTTTAAGGGTGTGGGTGTGAAGATTTTTTGTCCTGGAAACTTTTCATTTGTCGGTGTCATTTTCATCTCCTTAACATGGTCGCTGACATGGGTATTAAAGACCAAAACCCGTGGAATGGCAAGCATCAGAAGGAATTTCCGCTCTCTTTTAGCCCTTTAGCGACGGAGGTACAACGGTAAAATCGATACGTTGAAATTCATTATTCACATGCTATAATGATTTTTGAATTGGTTTCCCAATTGAAGAAATGCCAAATACCAAAGGAGGTAGAAAATGGCAGAAATTGCATATTGCATGAAGTGTAAGAAGAAATCAGAAATGAAAGACACACAGATTGTGACGATGAAAAATGGTCGCAAAGCTATCAAAGGAAAATGTGTCGTTTGTGGTACGGGAATGTACAAAATCCTTGGAAAGTAAAGGATTTATTTTTTCGAATAACCGCGCTTTCATCAAGGCGCGGTTTTTTTTTATAATGAGAGACTTCTTCTAAAGTTGGTAGGGTACGTCAATAATGATGCGATTCAATCCATGATGACGGCGCTGGTAAAGTATCGCTCTCTTAATTTCCGTGGCTGACTGGTTGTGCAGGACTTCCTGTAGGCTTGAGCCAGGTATGACCTCGGGAAGGACCAGCACAGCCTGCTGACCATCATTGTGTTGTTGATCTGTCTCGTCGAGGTATTTCAACAATGGATCTACCAGCGAACGGTAAGGGGAAGGGATCACAACAAAATCAACGTCAGGGAACCATTCATTCCATCGCTTGCGTAATTCCTCTTCATCCGGTCCCGGGTCCATGTCGACGTATATGGCTGTCACACGGTCAGATATCGACCGGGCAAAATTAACCGCGTCGATCATGCCACGATGAACTCCAGAGATCGGGATGACCACCCGTGGAGGTTGCCAGGGTCTGAGCGAAGGTGGCAAACCGTGCATTGAAAGCTTTCTGGACACTTCTTGATAATGACGCCGGATCGTGATGAAGATGTAAATCATGAAAATGATCAACAGGATTGAGATCCAGGCTCCCTGAGTGAACTTGGAATAACTGATAATCCCCAGGGTGACAAAGGTGACTGCCGCACCAAGTCCATTGACGATCGCTTTGAGCCACCAGCCTTTTTCCCGGTTATGAAGCCAATGCACCACCATCCCACACTGCGAGAGAGTGAACGCTGTGAATGCACCCACAGCGAACAATGGGATAAGAGCATGTGACTCCCCATTAAAAATCAGAATGAGCACGGCAGTAGAAATTGCCAGCAGGGCGATCCCATTGTTGAAGACCAGGCGATCGCCAAGATTGAATAATTGCCGTGGTAGATATTTATCCTTTGCCATTATGGCTGCCACCCGCGGAAAGCCTGCAAAACTGGTATTTGCAGCTACCGCCAGGATGAGCAGGGTGGAGGTCTGAATGACGTAATAGAAAATATTGTTGCCAAATAAAACTCTTGCCAGGGCTGAAAGCACGGTTTCTTCACCGATGGGGGAAATTTGATAGATTTGTGTCAGCCCGATGCTGCCGAGGAAGAAGAAACCCATTAAAACTGCCATGATCATTAAGGTTTTCTGGGCGTTTAACCATTCTGGCGGTTTGAAGGAAGGCGTGCCATTGCTGATAGACTCGATCCCGGTTAAAGCGGTACATCCAGTGGAAAAGGCGTGCAGCAGGAGGACGATGGTTAAGGGAGTTCCTCCATTGACAGTTAATTGTCCAGGCGGTACAGCAGGGGCGCCTTCGAAAAGCAAACGTACGAGACCAAAAAGAATCATGCCCCCAAAAGAGAGGATGAACAGAAAGACCGGAATCGAAAGTAAAGTTCCTGATTCACGAATCCCGCGCATATTAATCAGGGTGATCAGAAGTAGTAAACCAAGGGCAAGCCAAACCTTGTGCTGCCATAAGGCTGGGAAAGCGGAGGCGATGGCTGCGACACCTGCCGTGAGACTCACTGCTGCTGTGAGAATGTAATCCAGCAGCAACGCTCCACCCGCCACCAACCCGGGGTAGGTACCCAGATTTTCATGTGCGACTACATAAGATCCGCCGCCATTGGGGTAAGCCCGGATGGTCTGCGCATAGGACAGGGCGACAATGGAAAGCAGCAGAGTGATCCCGATGGCAATCGGAAACTGGTAAGAAAGCCCCAGCGGTCCTGCAACTGCCAGGGCAAGGAATATTTCTTGATTCGCGTAGGCTACGGAGGATAGTGCATCAGGTGAAAATGCTGCCAGCGCTCGAACTTTGTTCAATCGCTTGGATTGCAACATCTCGTTCGGGAGTGGGGAGCCTACTACCAGGTATTTGATTTTATTGAGCATAGTCTCGGCGAAGATAAGTTACTTTCTGCCTGAAACTAATCATACATCGATTTTTATTCGTTAAGGGCTTTGTTCGGTTATGTTTTTTTTACCGCCTTCGAATATTAGCGATCATGGCTCAGAAGGAACATTTGAGGTGATCAACTCCTCTAAGGAATGGACATCAAACCCATAACGGTCGAAATAGTTGGCAATCTCCTTGATCGCCTGCTCGGTGGTCAATGTACTGGCACAGGGTGTGGAATAAGCCGCTACGCTACCAGATTTGGTGGTCAAATCCGTCAGATCAAGTTCAAACCACTGATCGCATACGATCACTGACATGCGTCCGAATTGATAAAACGGGGGTTGCGATTCCGGATAGACAACCTTGCCAGTGACATCGTCGCGGGTGGATTTGGGAATTTTCGCGGTGATGATGGGGTGGGTTTGATAATCACCTGTGATCAGGGACTGACCGGGCATCCAGGCGGGTTGTTGTATTCCCAAATAATCCAGCAGGGTGGGGGCGACATCGACATTCTCCACGTTGCTTGCGATTCGGTTCTTCTCCACGGAGGACGGGAAATGAATTAACAGCGGCAGCCTCGAATTGGTCCATTTCTGGCTGTGATCACTTGTGATCACCAGGATGGTGTGATTCAAACGATTATTGTCAGCAAGGAATTGGTACAACTCAGCCATAGCCCGGTCGAATTCCAGAATGCTGTCAAAGTAGAAAAGCTGTTTATTTAATTCCTGATCCTGCAGATCCATACCAGAGGAAAACACCTGCTGTTCAGGATAGTAGTTTGGACCGTGGGTTCCCATCCAGTGGAGATGGATAAAAACCGGTTCGCGCTTACTTTCGAGAATTTCTTTTACCTGATCGATTTTTTCGGCATCGTCGAACTTTTGCGGAGCTTCAGTAACTTGCTTGTAGGGATTGGTCATATCCCGCAAAAAGAAAATATGAGCCAGGCGGTCTGAAATTCTTTCAAGTACTTCCTGTTGGAAAATGCTGGTGACGCCGGGGTAAATTTTTGCCACCACATTGGAAATGGAGCGTTCATTGGTGCTACGCCCGTTCGCCTCATCGAAAGCCGATTGAAAATTCGTCTTATAAGCATCGGCATAGACCTCGTTGCTTAACTGGGCGGTGTAATAGCCGTAGGTATTCAGGATGCCCGGGAGGTGCTGATAAGCGTCCAATCCCTGCAGCATATCCGAGGAGTAGATGACTCGGGTGTCTGCCGGGTATTTTCCGCTCAGCAGGGAGGTGATCGCCCCAATCGTTCCCTGAGCATTGGCAAAATCATTTTCAGCCAGGAAAGACTCTTGCGCCAGCTCTCTCAGGAAGGGAGTAGTGTCTCGCTCTCCTCCATAGATGGAGGTGTATTCAGCATTGACACCATCGACAGTGATTAACAGAATGTCTGGGAGAGTATTACGGCTGGATGCGATGGTTTGCTTAATCTGGGCTGCTTTGACCGGAGTGAAATTTGCCGGCAGTAAAACCGCTGCTGCTGAGAGAAGGAGGACAATGACCAAAGGGAGGCGTCTGGCAAAGGTTGTTTGCCTGGAGAAGAAGGCTGACAGTAAGCCGGCAAATTCTATCATGCGGGGATAAAGATAGAGGGTTAGCAAAATCAGCAGCACGGCATAGAGCGCCCGTAGTGCCCCCCGGGTGGAAACGATGCCAAAGTGGAAGACGGTATAAGTGAAATTATCAACGAGCAACAGTAGGGTCAATGCCAGCAGGATTGTGGGGATCAGAATCGCGATGGCGCTGAGAATGGATCGTCCTTTCTGTTGACGAATGCAGAGCAGAAGGAGAATAGGCAGCAGGATTAACAACCCGGAATAGATGATGAGACCGGCTGAGCTCGTCAGAGCAGCGAATTTCTCACCGAAAGGCACTGTCCTCAAGTAAGAGGGTCGGGTAAAGATAAAGATCCATTCGAGGAAAATGTAAATGAAGCTGCTGGTTATCGTGAGTGAAACCAGGCTGGCAGGATGAAGAGGCAGATTTTTACTGGCTGCGCTGTAACGGTGAAAAATCTTTTTGGGTAGGATCATAGATTTGGCATTGATATAAGGATGTTTACCAGGGCAATTCTAAATCAAATTTAGCCGGTTGGCTAAGGGAGAAATTCAAATTGTTAACCCAAAGTTAAAATGTCACCCAGGTTCTAAATCGTTTGACAGACCTCATGAGCCGTGATAAACTCTTGATAATTAAATAGCCCCACAGCGGCACTTCTATCCAGAGAGGCGGAGGGACCGGCCCGATGATGCCTTGGCAACCAGTCGATAATGACATGGTGCCAATTCCGACAGAGGATCTGGAAGATAGAGGGCAGCCGAAAGCGACCTTGCCCCTCGAGTTTACCGGTACGGGGCGATTCTTTTTAAAGAGGAGATTCTTCAATGGCAGCAAGTTCTTTTATGGACAACCCCAGCTTTAAATTTACATCCGAGTCGGTGACCGAAGGGCACCCCGATAAACTCTGCGATCAGGTCAGCGATGCCGTACTTGATGCCTGCCTGGAGCAGGATCCCCGTTCGCGGGTGGCGTGCGAAACCGCTGCCAAGACGGGTTATGTGATGCTTTTGGGCGAAATCACCACCCGGGCATTCGTCAACTTTGATGAACTTGTCCGGCGTGTGGTCAACGACATTGGCTACGATAGTTCGGAAAAAGGATTCGATGGCAACACCTGCGGTGTGCTTTCTGCAATTTCCTCCCAGTCGCCGGATATTGCTCTTGGCGTGGACAAATCCTATGAGATCAAGGGTGGTGAACTCACGGAAAAAGAACTCAATGAGATTGGCGCTGGCGATCAGGGGATGATGTTTGGCTATGCCTGCGATGAGACCCCCACGCTGATGCCGATGCCCATCTATTTAGCTCACCGGCTCACTCAACGGCTGGCTGAGGTGCGCAAGGCGGGAATCCTGCCCTGGCTGCGTCCGGATGGCAAAAGCCAGGTGACCGTGGAGTATGCCTACGGCAAACCCGTGCGCGTGGATACCGTGCTCGTCAGCACCCAGCATTCAGACAAAGTCTCCCATGCCGAAATTAGTGAAGGGGTGATTGAACAGGTTATTCAACCCTCGATCCCGCCGGAATTATTGGATGGAGCACCGAAAATCTTTGTCAATCCCACCGGAAGGTTCGTCATTGGCGGTCCAATGGGGGATGCTGGTGTTACTGGTCGCAAAATCATTGTGGACACATACGGGGGTATGGGGCGTCATGGAGGCGGGGCTTTTTCCGGTAAAGATCCTACCAAGGTGGATCGATCTGCAGCATACGCGGCACGCTGGGCGGCGAAGAATATCGTGGCTGCCGGTCTTGCCAAACGCTGTGAAATTCAAGTCGCCTATGCCATTGGGGTAGCTCATCCTCTTTCCATCAACGTTGAAACCTTTGGCACCGGCGCCGTGCCAGATGAACAGATTGCCGATTTGGTACGGGAAAACTTTGACCTGCGACCGGGAGCCATCATCCGCGATCTGGATTTGCTCCGCCCGATTTATCGGTTAACTTCAAACTACGGGCATTTTGGTCGCGAGCTGCCTGAATTTACCTGGGAGCGCACGAACAAAGCTGAAGCTCTCCGTAAAGCCGCCGGTCTGTAAGCTCAAAGAACGAATTATTCCTAATCAAGACCTGGCTTGCCAGGTCTGGTTTAATCCCGCGGCGGGTAACCTGTGATGGCACGGATTTCGTCATACAGCGGTTTCAGTTTGTGGTACATCTGCAGATACACCCGGTTGTACAGATCGTTGTAGAGACGGTGATTTTCAGGATTCGGTTCAAAAGTTTCGCCCGGATGCGTCATCTCCTTGACCGCGGTGGCAAAATCAGGATACAGCTTTAACCCGACCGCCAGGTCAATGGCAGCGCCAAGCCCGCTGGTCTCATAGATATGGGGGGTTGTAGCGGGCAAGCCAAAAATATCAGCGGTGAGTTGCATGGCTGCCCGGCTTTGGCTGCCGCCTCCACTGACGCGTATTTCCTGGATGGGGATGTGGGTATGGCGGCTGGTGCGCTCCGCTCCTTCACGCAATCCGTAAGCAATCCCTTCGAGAATGGATCGATAGAGATGGGCGCGGGTGTGAACATCCCCAAAACCAATGATTGCTCCCTTGGCTTCGGGACCGGGTATCTTCAGCCCGGGTGACCAATACGGCTGCAGCATGAGACCCAGTGAACCCGGTGGAACGGCATTAACCAGGTCGTCAAGAAGCTCCTCCGTGGGTACGCCGCGTTGCCGGGCGAGATTTTCTTCATTCAGCCCAAACTCGCGTTTGAACCAGGTGACCATCCAAAAACCGCGGTAAATCTGAATTTCAAGCGAATACGAACCCGGCACCGCTGAAGGGTAAGGCGGAATGAGAGGGATCACTTCAACATATTTATTCAGAGTGGTGTTGATAGTGGCGGTAGTGCCGTACGAAAGGCAGGGAATGGCGGGATCGAGACACCCTGCCCCGATCACCTCGCAGGCTTTGTCAGCAGCAGCCGCAATGAGCGGCAGCCCCTCCGGGATGCCCGTGGCAGCAGAAGCCGCGGAGGTGATCTCACCAAGGATTTGTGCCGGGTAAACCAGTTCCGGCAGCTTTTCCTGAGGGATTGGAACCGCTTGCCGTTTCCAGTCAAATTTGCCGCTCCACTGTTGCCTTTTGTAATCGAACGGGAGATAGGCAACCATGCACCCTACCGAATCCGTGAAGCGGTTGGTCAACCTCCAGGTGAGATAACCGGAAAGGAGGAGGAATTTATGCGTCTTGTGCCAGATTTCAGGTTGGTAACGTTGCAGCCAGTTACATTCTGCTTCCGCCTGCAGGTAGGCTACCGTCTCCTTCATGCCGGTCAGGGCGAAGAGGAGACCCCAAACCCCTCCTACTGGCTTGACGCCGGGGGTGCGGCGTTGATCGAGCCAGTGGATGGCGGGGCGGAGAGGCTGACCAGCTTCATCCACATTGACCAGAGTGGAGCGCTGAGTGGTGAGAGAAACCCCGGCAAGGTTGGATTTATCCACCCCCGGCATGGCAAATACTTGTTGGCAGGCAGTGCAGAGAGCATCCCAAAAAACCCGGGGATCCTGCTCCGCCAGACCGGGTTCGGTGGAATAATAGGGCTCGATTTCAATGCGAGATTTGGCAATCAGATTTCCATGCAGATCAAAAACCAGCGCTCGTGTCGATTGGGTGCCTACGTCAATTGCCAGCAAGTGATCTGCGCTCATGTTACTCCTCCAAATCTTTGCTCCAGCAAAACTCCTTTTGTTCGG
Organism: Anaerolineaceae bacterium; assembly: GCA_018056725.1. Lineage (GTDB taxonomy): Bacteria > Chloroflexota > Anaerolineae > Anaerolineales > Anaerolineaceae > UBA6107. The sequence goes on along the minus strand of JAGPFF010000020.1, from coordinate 8,184 downwards.
TGGACATGTCCAAACCAAGTGTACCACCTGGATTCATAATATTGTGAGGATCAAAATGCTGTTTCAAAGCGCGGATGACCTCCATTGACGCCGTGCCGATCTGCTCCTCCAGCCAGGGAGCAGTTTGCTTGCCTACACCATGGTGGTGACTGATGGCCGCCCCGCTCTTTTGAATAGCCGTAAGGATGCCGTATTGAAGATCCAGATACTCCTTGATGGCAGCCATTTTTACAATGAAAATGAAGTACAGGTTCCCACCCTGAGGATAAGCATGAGAGAGATGCGTCATGCAAATGGTTCCTGGTCGTTTTTTGATCCACCCACGAACCTGTTCATGAACTTCTTTCATCTGAGACCAGGTGACGGCGCATTCCAGTGTATCGGTCAGGATGCCAAAATCCTGCAGATCTTCACGCATGTATGGATCGGTAAAGCGGCTCTTTTCCCAGTTCTGAGTAACTGGTGCAAAACTCAGGTTAAATGCATGATATTTTCGGCATATCTGGCGAATTTTCCGGTTGATATTGGCGGAAAATCCTCGCTCGCCATCGGTCATCCCCAGCAGGAGGCATTTTTTCATCGGCTGGAACCCGGCAAGTTTCAACAGAGTATCTGCAGGGGAGCCGGCGATGTGATAGAGACGCATTGCCACATCCGTTTCCTCGGGGTCTGAGAGGCGAAAGACGGAAGGCGCACCGCATTCACATTGCATTATTTCGCGGCAGGCTTCCAAGCCATCCTGCCAGCTCTTGAACATATAACTGAAACGCTTACGATTTTGTGGCATGAGGCGAAAAATTCGCAGCGTCACATTTTCCAGTACACCAAACGCACCTTCACTGCCCATCATGATCTGGTCAAAATCCGGACCAGTGGCGCTCCGTGGTTGGCGGCAGGTGGAAAGCACACCCCGCGGCGTGATATATTTTTGTGCAATCACAATATCTTCGATTTTGCCATAATAAGTACTGTTCTGCCCGGCACCCCGGGTGACTACCCAACCCCCGACACTGGAGTATTCAAAGGATTGAGGAAAATGCCCGCAGGTATAGCGTCGTTGCGCTCCCAGGCGTTCAGGGGCTTGATTCAGCAGTTCTTCGAGTTGCGGACCGGTCATGCCTGCTTCCACGGTTATGGTTTGATCCACCTCATTAAAGTCTACGACCCGGTTCATGTGACGGCTCATGTCCAGCGAGATGCCGCCTTTAACAGCTTCCGTTCCGCGGGTGACGGATGAACCAGCGCCATAGATATAGATCGGGATATTCTCGCGATCACAGTAAATGACGATTTTCTCAATTTCCGCGCCTGAGCGTGGCGCAAGCACAGCCTGTGGCAGGTTTTCGAGGATCTTCCTTCGCAGGCGCAGGGCATCAATCATTCCGCCACCATACGAGCGGCTAACCCGTGTGTAGGTATCCAGGTGAACATTCTCCGTGCCACAGATTTCACGAAAAAATTCCAGATGACGAGTCTCAAGAGCGGAAGGAATTTCAGGGGTGAGGGATTCAAGCCCAAGATGAACCGGTTCCTGGAGCTCATCCTCTGTGAGGTGAAAAGTTTCCATCATCAAACGAACCAGTCCGCTATTGGGATGTTTAAATCCACCAGGATCGCCCCATTTGAAGAGCGAACGAAAGGAACCAGCAGGTGGGGGTTCCGAATACCAGTTGGGGATTACTTTCTTTTGGGTCATCTCTTCTCCTCAATATCAAAACCGGCAGGTGAGGGACTATATGCCTGCTGGTAAATTTGGTAGTAGCGGGAAAGTTCCATCTGCCAGCGTTGGTCATTCCACTGCAATTCTGGCTGAACGATTTGGCGAATCGGCTCCATCTCTGCCCGAGCGCCATCTGGTAGGAGCAGTCCAAGGCGCACGCGACGGAGAAGCAGGTCATCCAGGTGCTCCACGGCGCCATTTCGCGCCGCCCAGCGTAGTTCAGACCAGAGATTTGGCAGGTTGTGGATCGCCTTATTTTCTTCTGGAGGTGCGCTCGCGAGCAATTCATCGGTTTCACTACCATAGCGCCCGCTGAGGTACAGGTATTGAGAACTGGAAATGCCGGCGGGGGTGGAGGTTTCGGAGAGGGCGGAAAAGTAAGAACGCTTTTTTGAAAGGTCGAAGGGGTGTGGCAATCGGGGCAGCGCCTGGCGCAGTGCAGTTTCAGCCATGAGGCGGAAAGTAGTGTATTTTCCGCCAGTGATGGTGATGAGACCCTGCTCTTGCCACACCTGATGGGCACGGGATTCTTTTGAGGGGTCGGATTGACCACCATGGATAATGGGTCGCAGCCCGGAGAAAGTGGAGAGGATGTCTGGTTGCGTCAGGTTCAAAGAGGGAAACGTGCTATTGGCAGCTTCGAGGATGTAATCGATCTCTGCCTGTGTGGTGAAGGGTTCACGGGAAAGCGGTAAGGAATGATCCAGATCAGTGGTGCCGATCAGCGTAACACCTTCCCACGGAATGGCGAACATGGCGCGATGATCCCGGGGATGCAGCAAAGTGACAGCCTGGGAAAGATTGACCCGTTCGCGGGGGAAAACCAGGTGGGAGCCGCGCAGTTTTCTCATCCGCGCGGGTGCGCCAACCTGTGAGCGCAGTTCATCACTCCATGGACCAGTGGCATTGATGACCACGCGGGCGCGTATTTTCTGGCTGCCAAGCCGAAGGTCTGATTGATCCTCTATGACTGCACCAGCAATATCCCCTATAGGATCGCGCAGCAACCGGGTCGCAAGAGTGTAATTCAACGCAGTTCCACCCTTAATCGTGGCTTCACGCAGCAGGCGGAATACCACAGCGGAATCATCCATTACCGCGTCATAGTAGAGGTAGCCACTTTGGAGATGTTCTGAGCGCAGTGGCGGGCAAAGTTGGAGCAGCTTCTCACGACTGAGGCGGGCATGTTGCCATTTTGGCGCCAGCAGATCGTAGAGTACCACACCAAATCCATACTGGCGGGCTAGTTTGGCATCTTCCGGGCAGGGCATGAGAAACCCAAGCGGGGTGATCAGGTGGCGGGCTTCCTTGAGCCACCGTTCCCGTTCACGCACCGATTCACGAGTGACGTCGAATTGTCGGTTGCGGAGGTAGCGAAAACCGCCGTGTATTAATTTCGAGGAGCGGCTCGAAGTGCCGGAAGCAAAATCACAGCCTTCCACCAGCAGGGTTTTGTATCCTTCGTTGACGGCTAGAAGAAAAATCCCCGCGCCGGTGATGCCCCCGCCGATGATCAGGATGTCCCAATCCTGATCGAGTTCGTTCCAAACCTTGTGCCGTTCTATGAATACGCTCATGGCGACCTCCGTTTTGCATCAGGCTTGGATCTGCGAGGAACGCTTCCAAAGATCCAGGCTTTCCTTCATCACCACCCGGGTAACCTCCTGAACCATGAAAATATCATTGGAAAGGGAAGCAGAAAGAAGTTTCTTGTAGTAAGAACGGGAATGATCACGGGCTTCACGCTGCCTGAAGTATTTTTGCCCCATCACTTGATAAAGGGGGGCGAAACCATTGAGGATAAGTGTGAATACCGGGTTGCCTGAAAGCACTGTGCTGCGATATTGCAGCTGGAAATCCGCTTTGGTGAAATCTTCAGGGGTATCTGATAGATGTTGCATGGCTTCCAACTGGCGGATCATATCTGCCGGGGCGTTCTGCACAGCCAGCCGGGTATATTCAGGGGCGAGCAAAAGACGGATCTGGAGCAGATTAGGCACGAAATCGGAAGGGAGTGACTTTTGGTTAAGCGCGATGGCTGAGAGAATGAGCAGATTTCCTTCGCGCCAGGTATCGCGCACGCGCGTAGGCTTGCCTTGATGGATTTCGATCCATCCATCGCGTGAAAGCCGTTGCAATGCTTCGCGCAGGGTTGGGCGGGTCACACCGAGTTTTTCGGCCAGTTCACGTTCCGGCGGAAGAAAGCTGTTGATGGGGAAGGAACCATCCAGAATAGCCTCAATGAGGCGGGATTCAGCGTATTCGGCTGGTTTTTGGGGGGAAATCCATTCGGACATGGGATACCTTTCTACATAGAGGTAAGAGGTCAGACCAGTTTACCTGATAGTAGCACTTTTCAGGCGGTTTTTCAAGCATGTTGGGAAATTTATCCACACATATATACGCAATTTACCGAAGATATCAGGGATCGGAGGCGGGCACCCCCCACAGCTTTCTATGGAGCGTCAAATATCAAATCTCGCTATAATGGAGGCATGGTAAAGGAGAAGAAAGGAAAAGCTTTGCGGGTTGCCCAGTTGTTAATTGGAGTGGTTACCCTCTGGAATCTACAGGCAGCTTTTGTTTTCCTGCTGCGCCCGGGCGAGTTTGCCCCCGGTTTTGAATTATCTGGCGAGGCAGGCGCGGCGATGATTCAGGGATTGGGACTGCTCTTTGTAATGTGGAATGTGCCCTACCTGGTGGCACTGTTCAACCCATTGCGGAATTTCACTTCATTAATTGAAGCACTCATCATGCAGGTTATCGGAGCTGCCGGTGAGACCCTGCTGCTCATCCCATTGATGGGCGGTCACCCCTTGTTAGCTGCCAGTGTAAAGCGCTTCATCCTTTTCGATACTGCGGGGGTGATTCTCCTGTTGATGGCGGTTTTGCTGGTGAAAAAATCGAAACGCCAGGCAAATTCTCAAATCTCGTAATTATTTAAAAATTTGATCAATTGCCGGAAGAATGAGATCCCAGTTGGGGAGGAGAACCTGCGCCCCTTCATCGGTCACCCAGGGGGTAACCCAATTGCGGTCGAGGGTCTGGGTATCGAAGCCGAACACTGCCGAAAAAGCAAAACCATAGACCACCCGTGGCCAGGCATAAGCGGGAATGTTGGAATCTACTGCTTTCATTGCGGCAGGGATTACAGCCGGAATACGCACCCATTTCACCGGGTTCAACATGGTGCGAAAGGCAGCGGTAATGAACATTTGACCGCGCTTCTGCCGTGAGAAGTCGTCGCTTCCTTTGCGGTCGCGCACGAATGCAAGTGCCTGGGTTCCATCCAGATGATTTGCTCCGGCTTCCAGACCGGACATGGCTTCAGGGAGATTAATATCCACGCCACCCATCGCGTCCACAATGTCAATCACGCCATCAAATTTGATGCGAATGACATAGGGCACATCGATGCCAAAATTCGCTTCGACGACGCCTGCAGCGGCGTCCATACCGGTGCCAGGCTGGTTGAGTTCGGCAAAGTAATGGGCGGTATTGATGCGATTTTCTCCCACACCGGGGATGTTCACCCACAGGTCGCGGGGGATGGAGAAAAGGCTGACTTCAGGTAGAAATGGCGGCATGGTCGCCAAAATCATGGTGTCACTTCGCCCGGCGTTAGAGCCTTCAGGCACACGATCGATGCCGATCAGCAGCACCGTGGTGCGCATGGGAGTAAAAAAGAGAAAGAATATTAGCAGGATGATTAGACCGTTACGAACAGGGTGCGATTTGCGCCGAACGGGGGACGGAATTTCCTGCTTTCTTCCGTGAGTGTTATTGTAGGTGGATGAAGAGTTCATTTTTGACATGTTTTAGATTCTACCCTGCGAGTAAGGATTTGTCATCCTCGAAATTCACCAGGGCTGGATAAAAAAAAGAGCCGGGAGAATTGTCCCGGCTCAAGGACTGGTGACAAATTAGATGAAAATGATCTGGGCGCCTTCGGTCATATCCATGAAGTCGCCGGCAGTAACGATATCGATGACGCCATCGATAAAATCTTCTTTCTTCAAGTTGAACATGTCCACGGTCATCTTGCAGGCATACAGTTTTGCTCCTGCGTCTACCATCATTTCAAGGTACTCGCGCACTGAAGGCACCTGCAGCTTAGCCATTTTGCTCCTCATCATGCTGCTGGCGATGGCGGTCATACCGGGAATGATGCCGAAGATTTGCGGGATGCCAACATAACCGGGAACACCCATCATGTTCATCTTCATGCTGGTATTGGCGATGGGGGGAATCTCCAGATGATCGACCCGATGCTTGTTGACCATGTCCAGACCCCAGAAGGTGAAGAAGATCGTAACATCGATCCCATTCCCCAGGGCAGCCCAGCCCATCACAAGCGCGGGCAAAGCCATATCAAGGTTCCCTTTCGAGCAAATAAACGCGATCTTTCGATTTTCTTCAGTCATTTTTTCATCCTTTTGTTATGAGTTGATTGGTTTCACTCAGAATTTGACCGTTATACACAACCTTCGGGTTTGCCCAAACCGGCAATTTTGGCGACCTTCTTGGCGGGACCTTTGGGGAAGAGGGCAAAAAGGTCTTTGGTGCTCACTCCGGAGCCAGTGGTGATCGCGCGCAGGGTGGGGGCTGCACCGCTGGCGGCAGCGGCGGAGCGGCAAAATTCAATGATTTTCCAGTGGGCTTCAGTGAGTTCGGTGATGCCTTCCTCTTTAGCCAGTTCTACGGCGATGTCACGTGTCCATTCCGCCGGGTTGGTCAAATAACCCTCGTCGTTTACCTGCACTTCTTTACCTGCAATTGTTCTTGTTGTCATTGCTTACTCCTTTTTCTAGATAGAATCCATACGATTTATGAGACGGAGATTTTCTTTTTTCCTGCAATGGAATAATCAGGGGGCAGTGGGAAGGGGATCCCGCGCAGCATGATATTCCAGTAAATCCATTTGAATGAAAGTTTTCCAACATAATTAAGCCAGCTTTCCTTCAGCAGCGGGAAGGGACCGACCACCGGGAAAGGATAAAGACCAGGCAGCGGTTCGACATCATAACTGAAGTCGATCAGCAGGCTCTTTTGGAAACCGGAAACGATGTGGCAGGTGGCATGACCATCAAACCGGGCGGTAAGGGGTTTCCCTTCCACGGCAGACATGATGTTTTCGATGAGCGTCTCGGCGGAATAGTGAACCACCGCGCCAGCCTTGGAAGTAGGCAGGTTTGAAGCATCGCCAATCACCCAAACGTTCTCCCATTTTTCCGAACGCAGAGTTTCCTTGTTGGTGGGAACGAAATAAAGTTCATTCCCTATCCCGGAGCGTTTGATCGCGTCAGAGCCCATATTCGTGGGGATCGAGACGAGCAAATCGTAGGGGATTTCGCGACCATCGAAGGAGCGGATCAAGTTGCTGCCGGCATCCACTTCCATAATATCAAAATCCGCCTCAGTGTGTATGCCTTTCTTTTCAAGCACGTCGCCCAGCATTTTGGAAGCGACAGGTTTGGTGAAAGCGCCGCTGAGTGGAGTGGAGTAGACCAATTCAACTTTGTCACGAATGCCGCGTTTGGTGAAGTAATAATCCGCCAGGAACATGAATTCGAGTGGAGCGACCGGGCATTTGATGGGCATCTCTTTGATGTTGATCACCACTCGTCCGCCATTGAAGTTTTTCAAGAACCCGTTGAGCGCCATGGCGCCATCGAAAGTGTAATAATCGAAAATGTTCTTACGCCAGCCATCAAGCATGCCATCCACTTCTTCCGGGTGGATGTCGGTACCGGTGGCGATGAGTAGTTGATCATAATGGATGACCCGCTTGCCCTGGGTCAGGGTAACCCGGTTGGCATCCGGCTCGATCAATTCAATATCGGAAAAAATGAGTTCGATAGTAGATGGTACGAAGGTCTTTTTAGGCTTTCTGATTTGATCAGGTTTGTAATAGCCGAAAGGAAGAAAGAGGAAACCGGGCTGGTAGTAATGGGTTTCATTCTTATCCACAAGGATGATTTTCCATTCCTTTGGGTCAAGCCGTTTTACCAGCTTGTTAGCCATCATCGTACCACCCGTTCCAGCACCAAGAATCAAAAATGTCTTCATATATTCTCTCCGTGTAAAAGTTATGGGGTGACTTTAGCGTTTACCTGACGTGCGAGGAGCACCTGGTCGTTTAATTGATCCGCGAGGATTGAACGCAGCAGGTCAAGCGCCTGAATGATGCGCGGGTCGCTCAAACGATAATTGATACTTTGCCCTTCGCGCTCCGCACGGACAATGCCGCGATCGCGCAGGATTTTGAGATGGCGTGAAACGGTGGGCTGGGGCAATTCGAGCGCAGCGGCGATGTCATTGACACAATGCGGGTTCTCCGCCAGGGTATAAAGGATGAGCATTCGGTTGGGATCCGCCAGACCGCTGCACACCTGGGCGTGCAGGCGAACTACTTCTTCGCGCAAATTATCGGACATCTTGAGACTACCTTATCTTTTTTAACC
>JAGPFF010000056.1 GCA_018056725.1 Anaerolineaceae bacterium | reverse complement strand
CATAACGGAGCCCGACCGAGATTGGTATGCAAAACCACACCGCTGGCATTGATGACCCGCACCAGCGAAGGCTTCAATCTCGTGGATAATTCCCCTTGCACCCTGGCGATCCAGTCAGTATCTGAGAGGTTGCCTTTAACCAAGCCGGGATTTTCCCTCACATCGCCTATTGTTTTTTGCAGGGTTGCTACCACCAACTCCCGCCCGTACTGGTCAATCAGCTGTCGGGATTGGGGATGGTTTAATAATCGGTCAATTGAAGGGAGCTGTCGGCGATCCATCATGGGGATTCTAACGGGGAGTAAAACGGCTGCGTTCACGCATCCGGATCACAATTTCAATCATCAACAAACCAATGGCAATAAAGATTGCCAGAGCGGGGTTAAGGACTTTTCCTAACTGTAGCCACAGCACAATATCTGCATAAACGCCAAACCACAAAGCTTCTCGAACGATCACCACCTGGGTCACCGGAGGTTTGGAAGGAAAACGTAGATGAAGATAAAACACCACTGGAAGAACCAGACCACTGCATAAGGCAGTTACCAGGAAATAGAGAAACCAACGCGGACCCAAGGTAGGCACTGTGTAAAGGAACAAATACCCGAGTCCACCTGCCCCGATTAAAATCAAAATGATACTGGTGACAAACACGGGTAAAAATCGGGGGGATTGTTGAGAAATTGTAGGCTCGTTTTGGCTCACGGTGTGATCCTGTCGGTTAAGATAATTCATTATAACAATAGTGCGGATTATTGAAAAATGTTGACCCTTACCAAAAAAATACCTACCGATCATCCACCCCGGCAGGGTTTACGATCTTTAATGGTAAAATCGAGCCATTACAGGGTCTCTGGGACCCGCTCATCAAGAGAGGTGGAGGGAACGGCCCAATGAAGCCTCGGCAACCAGGCACTCAGCCCGGTGCCAAATCCGGCAGAATGAAATCTGAAAGATGAGAGAGTGAGCGATCCATGCCAACCTCTCTCCGGAGAGGTTTCTTTATTCCTTTATCGGTGATCCTTCGGGAGGTGAAATGCCTGAAACACAACGCCCAAAAAAATCTTACCTCGAGGCGCTTAACGAAAAAATTCTTGTCTTCGATGGAGCAATGGGGACAAATCTGCAGAAGCAGAAATTAACTGCCGAGAATTTTGGCGGTGAACGAACGTTTGGCTGTAACGATTATTTGGTGATCACCTACCCGCAAGCCGTCGAAAAAGTGCATCGATCTTTCCTGGAAGCCGGCGTGGATGTCATTGAAACGTGTACTTTTCGCTCCAACCGCCTGACGCTTGGCGAGTATGGTCTGGCGGATCAGGTTTCCCGCATCAATGAGACTGCAGCCAGGCTGGCACGGCACCTTGCGGATGAATATTCAACCCCCGATCATCCCCGGTTTGTCGCCGGTTCAATCGGTCCCTCTGGAAAACTTCCCTCCATCAACGATCCTGAATTGTCAAACATCACCTTTGATGAACTAAGCGATCTTTTTCGCGAACAGGCAGAAGCCTTGATCCGCGGCGGGGTTGACCTGTTATTGATCGAGACTTCACAGGATATTTTGGAAGTAAAAGCAGCCATCACCGGGCTGCAAAATGCCTTCACCAATACGGGGATTCAATTGCCCATTCAGGCACAGGTTACCCTCGATACCACCGGGCGTATGCTGCTGGGGAGCGATATTTCCGCTGTGCTGGCGATCCTCGAAAAGATGCCCATCGCTGTGCTTGGATTGAATTGCTCCACCGGACCGGATTACATGCGCGAACCCATTCGTTACCTGGGGGAACATTCATCAATTCCAGTCTCCTGCATCCCCAACGCCGGATTGCCGCTGAACATTGATGGTCAGGCAGTCTATCCGTTGGAACCGGAACCGTTTGCCCAGACACTTTTTGAATACGCTGAAAAGTTTGGGGTTCGGGTGGTGGGTGGTTGTTGTGGAACCACACCGCAACATCTAAAACTGCTGGTAGAAAAAATCGAGGCTCTTCAACCCGCACCTCACCCTGCCCCACTGCCACCCCGGCTGGCGTCTGGCATCCAGGCACAGCCCATGCTGCAGGAACCGCCGCCTTTCTTCATTGCCGAACGGCTCAACACGCAGGGCAGCCGGAACTTCAAAAAGATGGTGCTTGACGATGATTTTGAAAGCATCCTCACTCTGGCTCAACAACAGGTAGAGAATGGCGCCCATGCCTTGGATCTCTGCGTGGCGCTCACCGAAAGGGCTGACGAAGAAAAAACGATGATTCGTCTGATCAAAACCCTTTCCCCGGTTATCCGTCTGCCACTGGTGATCGATACTACCGAACTTGATGTTTTGGAAGCTGCCCTCAAAACAGCACCGGGGCGTTGTCTGATCAACTCCACCCATTTGGAGGGTGGACGTCAAAAAGCAGACCGGGTGTTCAAACTGGCAAAACAATACAATGCCGCTGTGATTGTGTTAACCATTGACGAACAGGGGATGGCGAAGACTGCCGATCGAAAACTGGAAGTCGCCAAACGAATTTACGACATGGCTGTTAATGAACACGGTTTGGCAGCCGGCGATCTGGTTTTCGATGACCTCACTTTCACCCTGGCTACCGGTTCAGACGAATTCGTCAACTCCGCGGTCGAAACCCTCAAGGGGATACGATTGATCAAAGACCATCTGCCTGGTGTGTTGACTTCTCTGGGGGTAAGCAATGTTTCGTTCGGACTGGCAGCCAATGCCCGCAGCGTGGTTAATAGCGTGATGCTTTACCATGCCGTACAAGCCGGTTTGGACATGGCAATCGTCAACCCTGCAGCAATCACCCCTTATGCAGACATACCTGCCGATGAGAAGGAGCTTGCCGAAGATTTAATTTTCAACCGGCGCGCCGATGCCTTACAACGATTGATTGAACATTTTCAGGTTGCTGCCCCCTTGGAAAATCAAAAGCACAACCTGCAGGAAGTTCTGGCTGGGATGACCCCTGCGGAGAGGCTGCACTGGAAAATTGTCCACCGCTCAAATGAATCTCTTGAGAATGATATTGATCTTTTATTAGCACAGGAAGAACGCGGCAGCAATGAGAATGATCGCGCCGTCCAGGTGTTGAATCAGGTTCTGCTGCCTGCCATGAAGGAAGTGGGAGATCGATTTGGCAGCGGGGAATTGATTTTGCCCTTTGTACTGCAGTCAGCTAAAGTCATGAAGAAAGCGGTTTCGTACCTTGAAAAATTCCTCGAACGGCAAGAAGGCGTAAGCAAAGGCAAACTGGTTCTGGCGACTGTCTACGGAGATGTCCATGATATCGGCAAGAATCTGGTCAAGACGATCCTCTCCAACAATGGCTACACTGTCGTTGATCTTGGCAAACAGGTCCCTGCGGAAACTATCATCAGCAGAGCAGTTGAAGAAAGCGCGGATGCAATTGGGTTAAGCGCTCTTTTGGTCAGCACCAGCAAGCAAATTCCGCTCATCGTCAACGAACTGCAACGGCGCGGATTAAAATTCCCGGTGCTTGTCGGAGGCGCAGCCATTAATCAGCGCTTTGGCAGGCGTATTTTAAAAACCGAGAATGGTGAATTTTACGCACCAGGAGTCTTTTACTGCAAGGATGCTTTTGAGGGTCTGTCTACAATGGAAGCCCTAGGTGATGAGGAAAAAAGCGCAGCCCTACACGAGAAAACTCAGCGTGAAGCGTTATTTGAATTCAGCCAGGAGATTTCTGTTTCAGCGAAATACGATGGTGCAGAGGTGAAGACGGTTCCACCTGCAGCACGGATCCCCACTCCACCTTCCTGGGGAGTGCACGTGGTCAAGAACATGCCGCTTGAGATTATTTTTGAGCACCTGGCATTGAATGAACTGTTTCGTCTCTCGTGGGGGGCGAAGAACACGCATGGTCAGGAATGGGAAACCTTGCGAGCTGAGTACGAAGCCCGTCTGGAAAAGATGAAAAAGGAAGCCCTGCTGGAAGGTTGGTTGAAACCGCAAGGGGTATATGGTTACTGGCCTGCTCAATCAGATGGAAACGAGTTGATCCTTTACGATCCAGCTTCTCTGACAGGGACACTGCGTGAAATTCTCCGTTTTACCTTCCCACGTCAACCCGGTGGAAAATTCCTCTGTCTGGCGGATTATTTCGCTACAAAAGATTCCGGGCAGATGGATGTGGTGGCTTTGCAAGTGGTTACCGTTGGAGAAAGTGCCACAAAGCGGTTTGAACGATTGCAGGCTGCCAATGACTACACGGAGGCTTACTTTACGCATGGTCTGGCAGTCCAGACCGCTGAAGCGACCGCGGACTATCTTCATCGTCACATCAGGCGCGAACTCGGTCTGCCTGAAGGACAGGGGAAACGATACTCCTGGGGATACCCTGCCATTCCTGATCTTCATGATCATCAAAAAGTCTTTGATCTCCTTCCTGCTCGACAGGAACTGGGCATGGACCTCACCACTGCCTGGCAGCTCGTTCCGGAACAATCCACAGCCGCAATCATTCTTCATCACCCTGAGGCAAGCTATTTCACCATAGGCGAAACCCGGCTGGATCAATTAATGAGGTAAACGAAGAAATGATCCGTTTGGCTGAACTGATGTCCTTCATAAAGGAAAAGCGCGTGCTGGTTTCAGATGGTGCGATGGGCACAATGCTGAGCCAGCGCCTGCCTGTCACTCAAAAATGCCTGGATTGCGTCAACCTTTCGGATGCTGACATCGTCGAATCCGTCCATCGCGATTACCTTCTTGCCGGTTCCAACATGATCCAGACCAACACCTTCGGGGCAAACCGATTTAAACTTGGCGCTCATGGCTTGGGGGAGCAATTGGAAGAAGTTAACCAATCGGCAGTTGAAATCGCACGTAGAGCAGTGGCTGCCAGTGGCAGATCTGCCTTCATAGCGGGAGATATCGGTCCGCTGGGCATCCGCCTTGCGCCATTCGGACGCGTTCAGTTACCCGAAGCCCGTGAGGCTTTTGCAGAGCAAATAACGGCGCTGGTAAACGCCGGTGTTGACCTGCTTATCCTGGAAACGATGACAGATGTGTACGAAATTGTGGAAGCCATTACTGCCGCCCGTGAGGTGGCGGGAGACATCCCAATAATTGCCTCGATGACTTTCACGCGGGATAACCGCACCCTTCTCGGTGATTCACCTGCACAGGTGGCAAAAAGGTTGTATGAAGCCGGAGCGGACATCATTGGCGCCAATTGTTCCGGTGGACCAAATCAGGTTTTGAATCTCCTCAGGCAGATGAGACAGGCAGTTCCACAGGCGATTTTTTCGGTCATGCCCAATGCCGGTTGGCCGGAACAGGTGGAGGGACGGATCATGTATCCGGCAGCCCCTGAATACTTTGGCAGTTACGCTCTTTCCTTCTGGCAGGCAGGTGCCAGCGTCGTTGGAGGTTGCTGTGGCACCACCCCGGAGCATATCGCAGCCATGGTCAGAGCTTTCCAATCGACCCCGAACCTCGAACGGGAAACGATCAGCATCAAGGAAGTATCTTCAAGCAATCTTCGCGGTGGAGCAGAAATTCCGCCACCCACACAGCTGGCGCAAAAACTTGCTGCAGGCAAATTCGTCGTCGCAGTGGAAATGGATCCACCCCGCGGCGTAGCCACCCACAAACTGCTTGCCGGTGCCAGCCTGCTGGCAGAAGCTGGTGCGGACGTAATTGACGTGGCGGATAGCCCGATGGCGCGCATGAGGATGAGTCCCTGGGCAGTTTGCAATCTGATCCAGCGTACGATTGAAATTGAGACGGTGCTGCACTTCCCCACCCGCGGTCGCAACGTGCTGCGGGTGCAGGGGGATCTTCTTGCGGCGCACGCCCTGGATGTACGTAACATTTTTGTCGTCATGGGCGATCCCACCTCCATCGGTGAATACCCGGACGCAATGGATAACTACGATCTCGTACCCTCCGGGTTAATCAAACTCATCAAACAGGGATTTAATACCGGAGTGGATCTTTCCGGTAGCGATATCGGGCAACCCACCTCGTTTTTTGTTGGTTGTGCCCTCAATCTCAATCCGGTAGATATGGATGCCGAGATTAAGAATTTGAAACGAAAACTTAAAGCTGGCGCGGATTTTATCCTCACCCAACCCATTTATGATGCCACTCTGGTGAGTCGATTTTTCGAACACTATGACAAAGCGTATGGCAAATTACCTGTTCCGTTGATTGTCGGATTATTACCGCTTGCCAGTGCACGTCATGCCGCATTTCTCCAATCGGAGGTGCCTGGGATTGTGATCCCTCCGCAAACGATGGCGTTAATGAATGCGAGCGGTGATCAGGGAGCAAGCACAGGAATTCAGCTCAGCGTTGACCTGATCCAACACATCAAACCTTATGCACAGGGCATCTATCTTATGCCTGCTTTCCAGCGTTATGACTATGCCGCGGAAATTATCCGCTCTGTTTAACGAAAATAATGGCATTACCGGTGTACAATTGCCGAAGTCCAATCGGATCGTGAAATGGTAAAAAATGAAAATTCTTGTCCTCTCTGATATTCACGCTAATATCACTGCCCTTGAAGCTGTGCTTGAAGCGGCTGGTAAGGTGGATGCCGTATGGTGCCTGGGTGACCTGGTGGGCTATGGTGCCGACCTGGATGAATGTGTAAACCGGGTGCGTGCGCTTCCTCAATTGTTATGCGTGAAAGGCAATCATGATCTTGCTATCAGCGATGACGAAAGCCTCGAAATTTTTAACCCTGAAGCAAGTGAAGCCATCCTTGCATCACGAAGACGCATCAGCCCCGAAAACATCGTTTATCTTCAGCAGCTGCCAGACATCCTTGCCACCAATTTCGCCACCCTGGTTCATGGCAGTCCGCAGGACCCCTACTGGGAGTACATCCTTGATGTTGAAGCAGCCGGAGAAAACCTTGAGCAGGTGTCCACTCCACTAATTTTCGTCGGTCACTCGCACATGCCTTTGATGTTTACCAAAGATGACAGAATCGGCAAAATAACCCGATCCTTTCCCACTGCAGAGGTTAGAATTCCACTGCCCGGGCGTGCAATCCTCAACCCCGGATCGGTCGGTCAGCCACGCGATAATGATCCGCGAGCTTCCTTTGGACTCTTCGATCCTGAAGAGTGGACATGGGAGATTCGGCGCGTGCCTTATGATATCGCCTCTGTGCAGGCACGCATTCGTGCCGCGGGACTGCCTGAAAGAAATGCCCTTCGCTTGGACGCCGGCTGGTAATTGGGAACAAAATTCCCCAGCGCAGCGTCACAAATTCGAATTACCCCACGCCGTTTGAACAGGGTTCTATCAAAGGAGGAAACGATGAACAGAACTAAATCCTTATTGGTTGTTTTGGTTATTTTCGGACTTGTGATCAGCGGCTGCGCAGCGAAGTCTTCCATCCTAACAGATACTACTGCCCAGGTAGGAAGCCTCACCAGCCCATCATCAGGCGTAGCGGAAATGGCTCCCATAGCCGAGCAATCCGGGCTGAATAGCAACAAGGGCGTTGGAGGAACTGGCGCCGCGCCGGATTCTAGCCAGATGATTATGATGACCGCCAATCTCTCTATCGCGGTTGACGATCCCTCAGAATCCATGAGTGCAGTGCAAAAACTCGCCAAAGATATGGGCGGCTATACTGTTTATTCCAACCTGTACAAAACCCAGATTCTCGATGGCTCGGAAGTGTTCGAAGCCACGATCACCATCCGGGTTCCGGCTCAACGACTCGATGAAGCGATGGAAAAGATTAAAGCCATGACCGGAGATCCCAAAAAGTATGTTCTAAACGAAAACATTTCCGGTCAGGATGTGACCAAAGAATACACCGATCTGCAATCACGTTTACGCAATCTCGAAGAGGCAGACGCTAAACTTTCCGAGTTATATGCCTCCGCCACCAAAACTGAAGACGCTCTGGCAATTTACAACCAGAAGATGCAAGTCACCGAACAAATCGAATTGATCAAAGGTCAGATCAAATACTACGATGAATCGGTTTCTACGTCTGCCATTAGTGTGCAGATTCAATCCAAGCAAAGCATTGCCCCGCTGACTGTGGCAGGCTGGAAACCCTCAGGTGTCGCCAAAGATGCGCTCGAAGCGCTGGTGAAATTCGGCAAAGGGTTGGTCAATGTGATCATCTGGCTGGTGCTCTATGTGCTTCCAATTGTGATCCTATTTGGGCTGCCAGTCTTCTTCATTGTCCGTGGGTTGGTACGGCGGAACCGCAAGAACCGGGGCAGTAACAATCCACCGGCAAAGGGCGGTTTCCCCCCTCTACCCAGCGAAAAGTGATCATTGATTCCTTCGAGGGAGCGGACATTCTCCGCTCCCTTTTTAATTCCATTCCACTCGGAGGTGACAAAATCCTTCCACAGTTACAGGGATGGAAATGAAAAATTCACCCACTGACACGTTTGAAATCGGTTGTCCGTTGGCTTGAATTGAAAGCGGAGCAGCAGGCAGTATCAAAAAGACATTCCCCCGGGCTGTACGGGGAAGGCGAAGAGTAAACTCTAAACAACTGGCTGTAACCTTCCAGTCCGCCACCTCTTCCCCCTGAGAGAAGTGCAGGTCGCTCCCCAGATAAACTGGCATTCCAGGCAGCTGCCTGCGCACCGCCAACAAGATCACGCCATGAGGGGGGATGTTTTGGAAATGAAGGGGAGTTAGAGCATCCGCCTGACCATTATTGCCCTCCCAAAACTCGCGGTAAACATAATCCCCATTCTCCAGATGATAATCCTGCAGGGTAAAGCGCAGATCCTGCGCCTGGTCTGACCAATTGAAGGCAGCGAGAACGTGCCACTCTCCACCCGCGTTGAGGCAATCCATCCGCAAACGGGAAGGCGCACCGCTCGAACACCAATCGAGGACGCGCATATCAGCAGTCATAACCGGTAACAAAGCTTCAGCCAGGCGCAGACGATCCTCAGGCAATCGGGGTAAATCATCCGAGAGCAGCAGAGAGCCACCCGTCATTGCGATGGCTGTAGCCAGCGAGCGCACTTCAGCGAGAGAAAGGTGGGTTTCCGGGCGCAGGAGCAGGCAATCCGGGTCATTGAACCACCATTTTCGCTGCAGATTGGCGCGGGTGAGAATATTATGCAGAGAATTACGCGCGGAGGGCATGGCTGGTTCCTTCGTAAAGGGGGCATGAATGCCCAAAAATTGCGGTGTCCAATCTCCGCTCACATCCGGACCGATACGTATGGCATCCACAATGCCCAACATGGAGCCCAGCGGTGCTCCACAACCCAGAATCATCGTCTCCTCACCGGCTGCTTCCCGGATCGTGTTCATGCCCATTCGAAGCACCTGGGCACGGGTCTGCGTCCGATCCTGGTAAATACCCTCAAGAGCAGCGGCATAAAGGAAATCGAGTTTGAGGTAAGAAAATCCCCATTCGTGAACAGCGGTTGATATTACGTGGCGGACATAATCAAGCGCTTGTG
>JAGPFF010000055.1 GCA_018056725.1 Anaerolineaceae bacterium | reverse complement strand
GTGTGTTGATCACCAGCATCGCCGGTACACAAGCCGCATGACCCACCAACAGGCGAACTGCCGCAGCCAGAAAGACATAACGACGGGCAGTGGATGAACTGACCCTCTCACCCGGGCTGAAGCCGTACACCCCGCTCTCCGCCAGATTCTCAGCACAACGCAGGCTGATGTAAGCATCCTCCTGAACATGGTGCGTCAGAAAAAATGGCACCCTGACAAGAAATAATGCCAGGAATAGAAGAGCATAAAGGCGGTTGTTGCGGGTTCGGGTTGAGTTCATCTGATGAAACGATTATAGCCTACCGTTCCCCGATTGCCTCTCAGGAGTGGACAAAAAGTTGAGGCATCGCTCCTGCATCAAGGAGAAATTTCAAACACCCGTTTCCTTCTGGTGGGATCAATCTCAATCAAAAGGAGCCCGTGCAGGGCTCCCTTAGTTATTTTATCTTGTAGCGCAGAGTGCATGCTTAGAATCGGCTGGCAATGAGCAAGATGAACCAGGCGAGGCAGAGGACTGCGCTGAGGATCATGGCTGAGTGGTGAAGCTTCCCCACGGACTGAATATGGAGGGTGATCGTCGTCCCATCCACTGATTGAGATCTTATGTCCACGATCGGGAAGAAGAAAAAAGCCAATGCCAGCAAGGGTCCCAGGTAGCCGATGATATCCATCAGGATCACCAACGATTGGGACGGGTTTTCACCCAGGAGTGCCAGATAGGGATCTTTTAAATTCCAGGGAAGGAAGAATCTTGCCAACCCGGGGATCAGCAGATAGATCCAAAATCCCAGCACAACTGCACCGAGAATTCCAAACAGAATACGTTTTTTATTCATTACTTTTCTCCTTTTTTCAATGTGCTCCCGGACAAGTGAAAGGATCAGGTCAGCCACAATCCTTCGTTTCAAAGCGCCAGCAGAGGATGCGGAAGGATCCTCCTGTTCCATATCCGAGATGGTGAGAGATATTTCATCGGCAAAACGCTGATGAAACGGTTGGGGAAATCGTTTGATTAACCCTTGGATCATTGGATCGAGCGCGAGAGATTCCTGTTGAGAAAGATGCGTTCTCATAACAAACCCTCTCCCGGCTTGTTAATCAGTCGTTTGGAATAAAGTTGACCGACAAGCAGCGAGATTCTTTCCGCCTCTGCCATCAGGGCGCGCCTGCCTGCCTCCGTCAGGCGGTAATACCGCCGCCGCTCATCCTCGGCAGGATTTTTCTTATAGTCCGGGGCTTCCTCGATCAAGCCATCCTCGAGCATCCGTTTTATGGAACCATACAGGGTGCCGGGTCCCATGCACAATTTGCCGCCGGATTGCAATTCAACCAGCTGCATGATTCGGTAGCCGTGCTGCTCACCATCCGAGAGGGCGAGCAAAATATGAAAAACTGCGGGGGTTAAGGGGGATAACGTGGGTTGAGTCATTTTTTATATCCGTTTCAGTTATATCCGTTACAGATATAATAGCACGAAATTCAGTAAAGTCAACCCCCTTTTTTGACTGTGGCAAGTTTTCCGGTCATTTTTCCAACCAGATTTGATGAAATCCCGGTAGAATTAATCGCTGTCATCATTTACGATGGTGTACCCTTTTCACGACAGCAAAAGGACCGCTAACTATGCAGCGACCCCAACCCTTTCAAGGACGGGGGCAAACCTCACACGTCGTTCTACAGTGATCATCAGACGGATGAAAGAGGGAGTAACAATGAAACTTAACGAAAATCGCTTATCCGAGCGGCTTTACGCTGCCCTCGAACTCGCCTTCAAGCTCCACGGTCAGGATTCTCGGAAGTCAAGCAAGGTTCCTGTCATGGCACATCTCCTCGCCGTCTGCGCCCTGGTGCAAATGGAAAGCGACGATGAGGATGTCGCAATCGCTGCCTTATTACATGATTCGCTCGAAGACAAACCTGCTGAAATTTCAAGGGCTGAAATCAGAGAAAAATTTGGTGAGCATGTTATCCAGATCATCGAAATTTCATCAGACACCCCACCGGATTTCGCCGGGGGTGAGAAACCGGATTGGGACATGCGAAAAACTGCCTACATCGCCCACATCCGCAATAGCGACCCCGCGCTGCTTGACGTGTCCGTCGCGGATAAGGTGGATAATGCCCGCTCCATCCTGGCTGACCACCGACGGATCGAATAATTACAAGGAAAAATTAAGGATAAATAAGGATTACCGGTTTCCTTTTGCTCGATTGTGTGTTTTACATAACATTTGACAGTTCTCAATATCAGTTGTTCCGCCCTTGCTCCACGCTGATACATGGTCGGCATCCATGTCAGACAAATTCCAGATTTTGTTCTTATTGGCATCAGGTCCGATTGCACAAAGAGGGCAGTTTGAAAACCCTTTGTCTTTGGCTAAAGCGGTTTGTTTTGAATAAACAGCTTTCTTAATTGCATCATCAAAAACGCGAACATCTAATAACCTTGTATCAACGGACCCCCCAAGAATATACTCAAAAATACCCTTACGGTTTTTGATATACGGATCTTCAATAAGGGAATGAACCTGCTGAGAAACCTTTGCCGGGTCATACGCTGTATTATGATAGGTTTCATAAAGTCGACCCCATTCCAGACCGCGCATTTCACTTTCTACATCGCTAAATACTGCGGAAATCCAATCAATGACGCAGTTAAAATAGGTTTTTAATTCCGTGATGTTGTTGTCGTAACGATGTCGGCTCATGTAATCACCGATATTGCCTTTGCTCACCCAATCAAGAGCGCATTCTAAGTATTCCTGCCGATTAACTGCGCCATTTATGTACGCGCTCCATTTTTGAATATTAGCGTTCTGGCTGTTACTGAATTCCTGTTTGGCGAGAGTCACGAACGGTCCGGAATAGACCGCGTTAAGTAATTCCTGATCGTTGAGAGGAACACCGGCGATATTGATCGTCTTGAACCAATCCTTAATCTCGCTTTCAGTTCCCTCACACTCATAAATGAGTAGTTTCGTATCCAGTATTTTTTTCTGCTTATCAGCCGCGATACCACTAAAATACTGCTCCATGCCGTTTTCATCTTTGACGGCAAATTTATTGGTGACATAACGACCAAAACTGGTGATGCGCTGCTGTCCGTCTAGGACCTCCAATTTTTCATCATCTACTTTATTGAAATATATCAGACCAAGCGGGTATCCTTTAAGGATTGATTCAATGACAGCCACATCTTTTTTACCATCCGCGTAGAAGTAGTTGCGCTGGTACTCAGGCTGGATGGTCAGCCTGCCGGATAAACCGAACAAGCCCTTGCCTTCCAGTTCGTTATAAACAAAGCCCTCGCAAATATCCTTAACCGTTATATTAGTTTTAAGATTGGTAATCATTATTGTTTTTCCTGTGCTTAATAAAAATTCGCTTATATATTCTTTTATTACTAACAATGGGTTGTGAAATTTTACTTGATTCATTCCACAAACCTTCAGAAAATCCCTTACCTTCACTTTCTGTCGCGCCTAAAATCTCAAACTGCTCAGGGTTGTATTTATCCAGAAAACTGATCGGTACACCCATCACGCCATCATAATCACTGGGTATGGCATCAGTAAAGGGCACTTCAATGGCGTCATAGTTGTCGTAACGGTCGTAGGAAAGTTTGCCCTTAATCTCTTTGTGCTTGCTGTATTTCAGGTTATCCGCCATGGTCATTAATGGCAATGGTTGGTGGCGTCTTCCATGGTCAAGATTGGTAAACCAACGAACACCTTTAATGCGTAAAAACTTTCTGCCATTTTCGTCAATTCTCCAACCTGCCGCGGTTATTGGATAATTATCAGGGACTGCAAATTCACGATCACCGCTTGTAATACTTGGACCAAGCCATGTTTTATTCTCCTTGATGAGCGGAAAAACTTCTTTATAGGTAATAGCATTCATATTTCCGATTATTAAGAATTGCTTTTTAGCTTCCACAATCCATGCCAAAAACTCACGAAAAAGTGAGAAAGGCGGGTTCGTAATAATTATGTCTGATTCATCCCGCAGCTTCTTTATTTCAGTACTCCGAAAATCCCCATCGCCAGCAAGGTAATGCCACTCAAGATCCTCCACGTCCACCCTTCCATTGCCCGTTTTATCGCGGTCCAGGATGAAAATCTTGCCGTTTTTGGTGGTCTTGTATTGATCAAATTGCGGATCGTGCCTCTCAAAAAGTGTAGGTTGGTATGGTATTTTATAAATTTTGCTATCAACGGCGTAACTGGTGCTGATTAATTTTTTCAACCCAAAACGCTCAAAATTCTGTGCAAAAAATTTCGTGAAGTTACTCCATTCAGGGTCGTCGCATGGCAAAAGAATTGTCTTATTCTTGAATACATCAGGATCGTATTCTATATACGCTGAAACTTCCTTTTCTATGACTGGATATTGTGTGAAAAATTCATCATTTCTTGATTTTTTTGCATTGGAGAGATTGTCGTTTGGCATAAAAGACCCCGATTTTTTGCTCTTACAAAAGATAATATTTAAGTGATTATATATGAATTGAAGAAAATATTTTTGAAGATAACAAGAAAAACCCTTCTGTGAAATCTATCTCACAAAAAGGGTCTTTTTTTGCGGTCAAAGTGTCGGGGCGGGCGGATTTGAACCGCCGACCTCTCGGTCCCGAACCGAGTGCTCTAGCCGGACTGAGCCACGCCCCGAACGCTGAGGATTATACCGCATCCCGCAAAAAATCGGAGGAATCCTTCCCTGTTTTTTGGTTACAATTGGAATAAATGCGTTCCCGCTCCCTCCTGCTTCTGCTTTCTTTGCTGGCGATCACCCTCGCCGCCTGTGCTGCCGTTCCCGCCGCGGCTGGAATGCCCTCCCCTTTGCCCTCGCCCACCATCCTCTCTCCAACCCCCACCCATGCTCCAAGCCTGCCCGTCCTCTCGCCCACCCCCACGCCGTTGACGCCCTATCCGGGTGCCCTGACGCCCGAACAACGCGCACGGCTGGATACGATTGCCCGTTCCTTCATCAGCCTCACTCCTGAAGAGGCGCTGCTGACCGCGCAAAATTTGAATTACATCGGGCGCAATGCCAACCCGGCAACGATGTGCGGTCCGCTTTCCCTCGCCATCCTGCAGCAGGCGGGTCTTGTGGATCCTTCCATACCTCTGGTAGATTTTTGGTATCTCAACCCGCGTGAAGGGCATGGAGAAAAATTTTTGCAGACAGTTTTTCCAGCGGAGCGCTTCGAAAAAATAGAACAAAACCTGCCTGTGGATGAAATTGATTACACTACCAACCCCCCTTTACCCCGGCGATTTTCTCTATCTTTTTGCCGGTGACAGCGGCAGTTTTGAACATATGCTGGTCGTCTCCCGGGTGGATGACGCCGGGCGGGCTTACGCTGTGACCAATGTGAACACAGAATCCGGTGTGATTGTGGCGGAGGTGATGCTTTACGACCCCACCCATGCCGGCAGTGGTCAATTCTATGAATGGACGGATTGGGATAACCGCTTCATTGGAAGAACAGGGTACGGTGGTTTCTGGCTGTGGCGCCCGTTAGCAGAGAACCAATCCCGTCCCGAGGATTGATCAGGAGGGTATAATAAACGCGTTAACCCGCAAACTCGAACAAAAGCTGGATTAACCTGCAGATCAAAATTAAAAGGAGAAATGGAATGAGTGACGGCAAGAAAGTCCGTGTGGGAATTATTGGTGTTGGCAATTGTGCCTCTTCGCTCGTCCAGGGGGTTCAGTTTTATCAGAACGCGAAAGATGACGACCGGGTGCCGGGGTTGATGCACGTCAACCTGGGTGGCTACCATATCCGGGATATCGAATTCAGCACCGCCATTGACATTGTGGATACCAAAGTGGGCAAAGACCTCTCAGAGGCTATTTTCGCTTACCCCAATAACACCTACAAGTTTTCGGATGTGCCCTTCTTGAACGTCCCGGTGATTCGCGGGATGACGCATGATGGGCTGGGCAAGTATCTTTCACAAATCGTCACCAAAGCCCCCGGTCCAACCGCGGATATTGTGAAAGTGCTTAAAGATACCGGTACGGATGTCGTGATCAACTACCTGCCGGTGGGTTCCGAGATGGCAACCAAATGGTATGTGGAACAAATACTCGAAGCCGGTGTGGGCATGGTCAATGCGATTCCGGTATTCATCGCCAGCTCGGAATACTGGGGGAAGCGCTTCACCGACGCCGGTCTGCCGATCATTGGTGATGATGTCAAGAGCCAGGTCGGAGCCACCATCCTGCACCGAATCCTCACCAGTCTCTTTGTTGACCGCGGTGTTGAACTGGATCACACTTACCAATTGAATTTTGGCGGCAATACGGATTTTATGAACATGCTGGAACGTGAACGGCTGGAATCAAAGAAAATTTCCAAGACCGGGGCGGTTACCTCCATGCTGCCCTACAAGTTGCCTGCGGAAGATGTGCACGTTGGACCAAGCGATTACGTCCCCTGGTTGACCGACCGCAAGTGGTGCTACATTCGCATGGAAGGGACTACCTTTGGCAACGTACCCTTGAATCTAGAAGCCAAACTGGAAGTCTGGGATTCCCCGAACTCTGCTGGTGTGGTGATTGATGCGGTGCGCTGTGTCAAACTCGCGCTTGATCGCGGTCTGGCGGGTCCACTGATCGAGCCAGCTTCCTATTTCATGAAAACCCCGCCGGTTCAATTCAAGGACGAGGAATGCCGCGAAAAAACGGAAGCTTTCATCCGCGGACATCAGGCTTAATCCTTCATTGATAGATTGAAAGCCGCTTCGAGGACCTCTTTTCCAGGAGCGGCTTTTTTTAAGGCAGGAATCTTGCAACCAAAAATGGATATGTCTGATTGTGTTTTCTGCAGCATTGTAGCCAAAAAATCACCCGCGAAAATTCTCTACGAAGACGATCAGGTCATCGTAATCGAGGATATTCACCCTGTGGCGCCTGTTCATCTTTTGATCATCTCGCGCAAACATATCCCGTCGCTCAATGAACTCCAACCCGAAGACTCCCCTCTGCTGAGTCACATGCTGCTGACCGCCCGGAAGATTGCCCGGGAAGTGATCGGAGAGGACGCCGCTTATCGTACAGTGATCAATACCGGCTCTGCTGCCGGACAAACCGTTTTTCATCTGCATTTGCACCTTATCGCCGGCAGACCGTTTGTAAGAGGGCTATTTACCAGAGGGCTAAAATGACGAGGCGGTTTGGTCACTTGATTCTGCTGGTAAGTGCCGTGCTGATGCTTACGGGATGCGCCAGCCCCGCGCCGCAAACCGTGACACCGGTATTTTCTACACCCCCTGCGCAGGTGACATCCGCCCCAACTGTCGATCAGCCACTGCTCGCCTTTCAATTGCCTGCCACGCGAGAACCCGGAGCGCCTTACTACACCCCGACACCGGATGCGCCGCGCACCCTGCCAACGTTCCGTCCGGACGCTGAATATTATGTGGTGCAGTACGGAGACAGCCTGGGCTACATTGCCTCACAATATCAAATTGACCTCGAAATGCTGATTGCCGCGAATGACCTGCCAAACCCGGATGTCCTTGAAATTGGGCAGGTGATAACCATTCCCGCCCTGCAACCCGGAACTCTTCCTTCCGATTTCAAGATCATCCCGGATTCTGAGCTGGTGAACAGCCCCGCGAGCACCACTTTGGACATAAAAACTTTCGTGAAAAGTCAAAACGGCTATCTGGCAGGTTACCGGGAGGATGTGGCAGGTGAAGAAATGACCGGCATTCAGATCGTCCGGCGCATCAGTCAGGAATTTTCCGTGAACCCACGGCTGCTGCTGGCACTGCTCGAGTACCGTTCCGGTTGGCTGACCTCGCGGGAGATCAGCGAAAGTCAACGTGATTACCCGATGGGGTATGAGAATCCAGTTTACAAGGGGTTATACCTGCAACTGGCATGGACAGCAAAAAACCTGAATAAAGGTTTTTATGCCTGGAAAATCAATGCCCTCTCCTACACCCCTCTCGTTGGGGGGAAACTGGCGCCCCTTTCCACAACAATCAATGCTGGCACGGCAGCCGTGCAATATATGATGGGGCTGCACTCAACCGCAGATGCCTGGAATCAGGCAGTTTCAGAAAACGGAGTCTATCGCACCTACACAAATTTATTTGGTCTGCCTTTCGACCGGGCAATCGAACCCCTTCTGCCAGCAGACCTGACTCAACCGGAATTGGCACTGCCATTTGAACCCGGTGTGATCTGGTCTTTTACCGGCGGTCCTCACTCTGGCTGGGGGGATGGATCCGCCTGGGCAGCGCTTGATTTTGCTCCTCCCGGCGATCAGTTCGGTTGTTTCACTTCGAACGATTGGGTCACCGCCTCAGCGGATGGAGTGATAGCCCGCGCTGACAACGGCGCGGTCGTGCTGGATCTGGATGGCGATGGTTACGAGCAGAGCGGCTGGACGATCCTGTACATGCACATCGAAACCCGTGATCGCGTCTCCGCTGGGACTCGCGTAAAAGCAGGAGATCGCATCGGGCATCCCTCCTGCGAAGGCGGCGTGTCCGATGGCACGCACGTCCATGTAGCCCGGCGCTACAATGGCGAATGGATCTCGGCAGATGGGAGTATTCCTTTCGTCATGAGCAACTGGGTCTCTGCAGGAGATGGTGAAGAGTATGATGGAACCCTCACCCGAGGTGAGGATGTGGTGTATTCATGGAATGGGCGTGTGGATGAAAACCAGATCGGTCAGTAGACGCCTTCAGCTTATCAGCTCATTTGTTGCCATTGTGCTGTCATCTCTGGCATGCAGTCAGGGCTATCTCAGCCCGGTGGAGCTGACCTCAACAGCGGTAATTCAGGCACAGACCGGAACTACCGCAGCGCCAACGACCGCTCCCACTCAAACCCCGCAACAGGGTACAGAATCACCCGCAGAACCTTTCCTGCCTACTTTTACTGATCTACCCATTTCGAGCAGCACCCCACGCCCCACCCGCACTCCGGATCCCAAAGCCACGCCCCGCCCTCCTATCCAGTATTACAGTCAGGCTGGGGACACGTTGCCATCCATCATCGGACGGTTTGGCGTCAGTGCGGATCAAATCGTGAGCATCTCCGAGCTCCCGCCTTCAGGTTTGATCAATCCAGGCACCTTAATCATCATTCCGGACGTACTCGAGGATGTTTTTCAGTCCACCCTCGTTTTGCCGGATAGTGAAGTGGTATTCTCGCCCTCGGCGGTTGGGTTTGATATTTCCTCTTTTGTAGAAAACGCAGGCGGTTATTTAAGCGGCTACAAAGAGACCGTGGGCTCAAGGCAGTTTAGCGGAGCGGAACTTGTGGAGCGGGTGGCGCTGGAGAATTCCATTAACCCCTATCTGCTGCTCGCGCTGCTCGAATATAAGAGTGGTTGGGTCTATGGGAACCCGACTAATTTTGCTGAAGCTGAATATCCCATGGGAATGATCCGCCTGGAGTATCGCGGTCTCTACAAGCAAATCTCCTGGACGATGCAACAACTCAATATCGGGTATTACGGTTGGCGGGCAGGTACGCTCTCACCACTGCCCTTTAAGGATGGCAGCATCGTGCGCATCAGCCCGGGATTAAATGCCGGTTCGGCAGCCATCCAATACCTTTTCGCCCGCTGGTACGATCCACTGGAA
>JAGPFF010000001.1 GCA_018056725.1 Anaerolineaceae bacterium | reverse complement strand
GTCATGAACCGGTTCCATCATGCCTTCGAGAATAGTTTCGAGCGCCATGGTGTGCACACAACGTCCACGGCTCTGAAAGTATTCGCAATCGCATTTCCATTCCCCTTCCGCGTAGATCACTTCATGAGAATTGTTGTCACCTTTAACGGTAACTGTGAAGGAATGAAACTCAAACCGTTCCCGCTCCTGGGCATAGCGTTTTGCTTTTTCAATCTTTCCGATCAGACTGTAATCCATCCGTAAATCTCCTTTTCGGGAAAATAGTAGTAAAAAGGCACGCGAACGCAGGCGTGCCTTCAGTCAATTCCTTTTAATAAACATCCTTTTACTCGCATGGCGATCATATCTCCAGGTTATTATTATCTTATATCGGTCTGAGCATTAAGTCAACTGGCAATAGCATTTCCATCAATTATTTATGGAAGATTCTCGCCAGAGTGCGTTTGAGGTATAAATAAATTATTAAAATTAAGTTTTTCACATAAGGCTGAGAACAAGATGAGAATAATCGCAATTGCCACCCTGGGATTCTTGTTGTTCGTGTTCGGTGGATGCGCGCCTTCCATGGAACCTGCTTACCCCACCCCCACATTTGCACCGCCGGTCACCCACTCACCTGTCTCGCCAACGAATACCCCTTTGCCAGGCCCCGACCCCACCGGCACACCTGCTCCCTCCCCCACGCCCTACCAGCCCCTTGCCGGCACGGTGGCGATCAACGATGTCTTTTTGCGCAGCGGTCCGGGATTTTTGAACGAGCCCTATTGGACTTATCCACAGGAAGAGAAAGTGGAGATCCTCGGTCGCGCCCCAGGCAGCAGCTGGCTGTATGTTCATACCAGCAATAATTTGCTTGGCTGGATGAAGCTGGAACTGGTGCAGTTCGAGGGAAATTTTGAAGATCTTCCGGAAGTGATGCCTGAAGGATTCACTGTGATCAAAGGACATATGTATACGCATGAAGGCAAACCAGCTTCGCACATCACCCTTACGCTTACACCATCCGGAGGAACGCCTGCCGAGCAAGACGCCGCCACGACAGACGCTCTGGGTCAGTTTTATTTCTTTCTGCCGAAGGAAAGCAGCGGGACGTGGACCCTGGAAGCGAATGCCTATGGTTGTGAGAGCAGCGCTGTAGATGAGGCATGCAGTCTGGTCGGGCGCTTCCCGCCCTCCATGCAGATAAATGTAAAAGAGAGCGCTGAAATCTGGTACAACCTGCAGCTTGAAGCCCCTTAATCCCACTGGTTCCTGGAACCGATTTACAAAATTCTCCTCATAAATGGGGAAAGGATTCTAATTTTGGCGATGGAACGGG
Organism: Anaerolineaceae bacterium; assembly: GCA_018056725.1. GTDB lineage: Bacteria > Chloroflexota > Anaerolineae > Anaerolineales > Anaerolineaceae > UBA6107. The sequence goes on along the minus strand of JAGPFF010000001.1, from coordinate 111,267 downwards.
GAGAATTTTGGGGAGAGTTGCCACCGGGATGGATAATTTCGCCAACTGAACTCCAACATCAAGGGAGGGCACGATTTCTCGTGCCCTCCACTATGATGGTTATAGCTGACTAATGGTGCAGGTCAAACTAGTGGTTCGCCTCGGCACTGATCGCTGATGTGATCGGCTCAGTGTACGATCCCGCGACGACATCGTTATTCGCCCTGACAAAGTCAACTTCCAGCGATGAGGCAGTAGTGGAGCGCCATGTGCTGATGCCTACTCGACCGATGCTGTGAGTGTCATCGTAGCCATAAGCGTGCAGAACACCATTGATGTAGAACTCCATATTGCCACCATCCGCCACGACTTTAAGAGTGTTCCAGCCATAGGGAATGATGTAAGGTGAATAGGTCCACCCGAGCAGCGGGGTAGCTTTCCCATTATCAAATACCCAGATGCTGAAATTACCGGCATTTGTGTACTGGAACATATAACCATTCTTCCACTGACCGGCGGAATCGAGCGGGCTCGGCGAGGTGCGGAAGTGCAGCCGGTTTGGCAGTGACGCTTCACCACTCTTGCGGCGCATGCTGGCTTCCAACGCGATCGATCCAAAGTCTTTCTTGTAGATCGCACTGGCGATTTGATTCGGAACACCGCCCGTCTTGTAGTAGCCGTTACTCGTGAGCGTCCAGGTGCCCTTCACAGGAGTCCAGCCTTTGGCATTTGTGGTAAAGGTGGATTCAAAGCTGGTGGAGAGGTTATAGCCCTCGGTGACCACGTTGAAGGTGACGGCTTTGCTGCTCTGGTTACCTGCCCGGTCTTTGGCGAAAACCGTCAGTGTATGTTCACCAGCGGTCATTTCCAGAAGGCTGATCAGGTCTCCATTTTCAACAGGGGTACCATCCAGATCTGCCCAAACCGCAAGGACACCCGCAGAACCAACATCCTCGGCTGAGAAGTCGACCAAGAAGGAATCCAGGTAGGAGTAAGGCATTGGGGAAGGTGAAACAATGGTGATGTCTGGAGCTGCCAGGTCATGGATGAAGGACAGGCGACCTTCGATGGCAGGTGAAACGGTGCCTTCAGCGGTGATGTAGTCGATCACGGCGTCGCGCACGTAGTACTGCGTGTCTGCGACAGTCTGATCAAGCGGCCATAGAGTCACCCCGCCATCATTGAAGTTGCACGATCCCGCAGCCAGGTAGTTGACCGTGGACACGTTGTAATACGTATCCGCATCAGTAAAGTCAACTTCGTTGCCCTGAATATTGAGCGAAACCACATAGCTCTTTGTTGGATCATAAGGTCCTTCAGAAAGGTCGTTGTAAGTGATGACATTGCCCGCGTCGGTGTCGATCATACAGGTGGTGTAGTATGAATAACCACCATAGCCCGGAACGTACTTGTAGTAGTAGTAGTTGCGGTAAGCGCGTTCCAGCACCGCTTTCAATTGCGGACCATTCATCCTCAATACCAGCAGGGAGTTCTCATAAGGCATCAATGAGAACATATCGCTGATTTTTAGCGTGACCGGTGATTCAGGGGTGGCACTATTTGCGACCTTCTTGTTGGTCATGGCACCGGAGAGGTGGAAGTCCACTTCGATGTCGGCATCGCGCAGCACGGAAACCGCTGCATCCGCCTGCAAGTTGGCAGCGTTGGTTTCTTCTGTGAAGGCTTTCAAGGCATCAAGTGGTACGGTTGTTTGACCAATTTCTTTATCGTTGTAGCTGGAAAGAGCAGTCACATAAGGCGCCATGGCAGCAGATACTTCGGCATCCTCGGTCGTCCCCATGGTCACCGTCAGGTAGCGACCGGTCTCACTGACCACTTCGTAGCCGCCGCCAACCTTTGCGCGCAGACCAAGAACCACTTCGCCCAAGGTATTATTGTAGCGGTAAGCCTGGTTGATAATGACCGGTTCACCATCTGCATTAGCCACAATCGTCGGCAGGAACTTGTAATCTCCGAAGCCACTCGCCGGGTTGGTATGACTGTGACCGCCGATGATGGCATCGACACCGGTGGTGGTCATCGCCAGGTTGGTGTCCACGTTTTCATCAACTTCCACACTGGAAGGGTTCTCAGTGAAACCAATGTGGGTCAGCGCGATCACAACATCATTGGTCGGTCGAAGTTGATCCGCCAATTCCTGCGTTTTGGCGATTGGATCGGTGAAAGTCAGGCCGGGGATGTTGCTCGGCAGCTCGTAGTTGGGAATGCGGTGATTGCCGATGCCCATGATGGCAACTTTGATCGCTTCGGGTCCGATTTCCTTCTCCACGAAGTCATCAACCGGAACGTCAGCCAGACCGTAAGCGCCTGAATCTTCCACGTTCGCCTGCAGCACCGGGAATTCCGCGTCAGAGAGGGCACTTACAAACACATCTTTGCCAAAGTTGAATTCATGGTTGCCCAGGGTCATGGCATCATAACCGAGCAAGTTAAAGGCTTTGATGAAGGGCACTTCCTGCATTTCCGCCGGCAGTACTGTGCCGTCAGAGGCATATCCCAGCCCAGCAGTGCGGAAGTAGTAGCTCATCGCATCGCCCTGCATGTTATCACCAGCGCTGAGGAGCAGAGTTCGCGTTGGGTTGTGAGCGCGTTCCTGCTTGATGAGGGTTGCCAGTTGGGTATAGCCAACGTAGGCTCCCTTTACCAGGTTGCCATGAGAGTCATTGTGATGCAGGATGGTCAATGGAACAATAGTGCCGCCAGCATCCGTTCCGTCACGGAGGATACGACCGTCCAGGGTACCATCCTCATTCGGTCCCTTGTAGGCAGTTTCAGCAGTGCCGTAATTCTCCTCGACGTAGGCATTGACGGCATTGAGCATATCTCCCCAGTAGGTGATGTTGGTCATGTACTTGAAGCCGTTATAGCCATCACCACCGGCAGGAGCCAGGAACTCGTTCGTTCCCACTTTGTATACTCTATCCATCTCAAGCGGTTCGCAATCCCCGGATTCCTTATCGATTACGCACACATCATAAGCGCCCCAGGCATAAGGCTGAGGACCAGGGTTGGAATCTTTGTAACTGAAGTATTTGTATTTCAACCCGGCAGGTTGGATGACGCCGGCGACATTCGGACCGTAATTGACCACTTCCAGAATGTGCGCACCGGTCATTTCTCCTACAGCCGTGGCATTGCCGAACGGCAGAACGGTGAACATGTTGCCATAGGTCAGCATACCCGGATCGTGTATACCCGTGACACAACCCGCATTGACCCAGGCTCCGCCCACATAACACCAATCGGTGCGGATACCTCCGGCATTGTTGAAGAAGAGGTCGACATCATTTGCCGGTTCGTCATCCGAGTTTAGATAGTTGTAGATGGCATCGTCAATGAAAGTCCCCATCATATTGTCGTTGGTATTCGACTTTGCAAGATCCACCGCTGAATACCCTATTGGCTCGTTTACCGTTGCCAGGTAATCGGGATCCGTAGCGTAATCGGTCACCACTGCGTCTACCGCGGGATCCTTTGCCCCACCAGTGAAGCCGGTTGTGCGGGACCAGACAATGGAAACAGCTCCCGCAGGGGTAACAGTCACATCTGCCCTTCCAACCGTGCGCCCGTTATAGTAGGCTTGCACGACTGCAGTGTTTCCAACCATAGTTGCAGAGGAAAGGTTGGTATGGCTGTGACCACCAATGATCAGGTTTACAGGTTTTCCGGCGGTATTCAGCTTGCTCGCCAGAGTTTGGTCGCCATAGACAGGGATGCCATAGCCATAACCGCCATCCGCATAACCCAGGTGGCTGAGCACAACGATGACATCCGCCCCATCTGCCTTCATGGAATCGTAGTAATGCATGATGGAGTCGAATGGATCTTTAAAGCACAGACCCGTTGTGGCAGTAGCTACGGTAATGATCGGCACTTCAGTGGTTGTCACACCAATGAAAGCCACCTTTACCGCATTTGGTGCGGTGCCAACAGTTTTGATGATGTACGGCGCATCAGCGAAGGATGGGAGATCCCATCCCGCGGCAGAACATTCGCCCGCACCTTTCAACACGATGTTGGCGGTGACGAAAGGATAGGTCGCCTGCAAGGTTCGCGCAGCCAGGTTGTCCTGTCCCCAGTCGAACTCATGGTTGCCAAAGGTTGCCACTTCATAACCAGTGGCATTAAAGCCGGCGATCGTTGCTTCACCATGAGTGAGGTTGGAAAGCAGGCTGCCTTGCATCTCATCGCCTGAATCCACCACCACTACCTTTGAAGCTCCTACCGAAGCTTTAATGTCGTTGATTACTTTGGCAACACGCGCCAGACCCGGGTTGCTGCCCGAGGCTTCCAGCTGACCGTGAAAGTCATTGGTATGCAGGATGGTAAAGGTCACCGGTTCAGCCGGTGCAGCCTTGGCTGGAACCGAGAAGGCTCCCAGTACCATTGCCAGCACGGTCAGTATTGTCATAAACTGCCAAGCATATTTTGTTTTCATGGATCATCCTTTTGAATAGATGAAGTGTAGATACCGGACGAACCTGCCCGCGGGCACAAAAAAGTGAGTAAAGTGGCTATCAGGATTGAAAATGATTTTTCCGGAATCAACTTTCCCCGCTGGTGGTGCTGATGGTCGGTTTTGGCTGCCAGGATGCGTCCGCCGGCTCGGCATATACCTGCAGCCTGACCGCGCCATTTTTTAAGGCTGGGAAAGTGAAGTCAGACACTTACGGGTTTAAGCGAACTGAAGCCTCCTCTCCGGCAGCGTGCGCCAGGATGTATCCGTTTTTTTAAAAGATGTTATGTAAATTATGTATTAATTTGGCAGTAAAGTCAACTAAAAATGATGTTTTTTAAGGATTTTAGGAAAAAGCCTGGCTTAAATACTCCCTTTTGTGGGCGCTCATCCTTCTTTTTCATGTTCATGGCGGTGGTGGGCGTCGGGAAAATGAGCATGGTCATGCTCCAGCGCCTCATGCTGGTGCATGTGGCTGTGCCCGATGGAAACTTCAGCTGTATGGAGGTGTTCATGATGACCATCCTCGTGACTGTGCCAATGATTGTGTTCCATCTCAGGATGAAAATGGACGTGGCTGTGCCGCTCGGATACTGCCAGCCACACACCGGGCAGCATCAGCCCCAGCGCTGCCCAAAAAGTAAACGAGAGCGGTTCATGCAGCATCAACCATGCCAGTGCGCTGCCGATAAAGGGGGCGGCAGCGTAATACGCGCTGGTGCGCGCCGCGCCCAGCTCGCGTTGGGCTTTTACATAGAAGAAAATGCTCAACCCGTAGGCGGCAAACCCCAACCCCAGCCCCGCCAGGATTGCCATAAAACGGGCGTTGAAGCTGCCCCAGAATGCTGTTACGAGCAACGCCCCCAGCCCCGAGCCGAAGCCCTTAATCACCACAATCTGCAGAGGATCATGGAGAGAAAGCCGGCGGGTGGTGTTATTTTCCAGCCCCCAGCAGAGACATGCGCCAACCACCAGCAGCGCCCCGGTAGAAAAGCGCGCAGTCCATCCGTCCCCCAGACTGAGCAGCAAGCTGCCGGCGGTGATGAGCGCGATTGCCAGCCACAGACGCCGACCTACTGCCTCACCAAAGAGCAGGGCAGCAAAGAGCGCGGTGGCTGCCAGTTCAAAGTTGCCCAGCAACGCTGTGGTGCTGGCGTTGGTTTGTTTTAATCCCAACAAGAGCAAAATCGGAGCGGCAATATCCAGCAGGATCATTAATATGACATAAGGGAGGTCTTTCCAGGTCAATGCAGCTTCCCTCCGCGCCTCGCCCCGGTTGTGATTGCGCAGCCAGCCAAGGCACCACATGCCAGCTCCGGCTCCGAGGTAGAGAAGTGCCGCCAGGAAAAGCGGGTCAAGGCGCGCCACCAACAATTTGGAAAGAGGCGCGTTTAAACCAAAGAGCAGCGCGGCGAGCAGGGCGTAGAGCACCGGGCGATAAAATGCGAAAGGAGGATGCTTCATACTGCCTATAGTCTACTCCAGGAAGAGGGGTTTATTACCACTGATCTGTTGACCATTCCGCAATCCCGCCAGCTGAAGGCGCGGAGGGAGGAGGCGGCTCTTTTCTGGCAGAGCAGGCAAAACTCTCTTCTTTTGATAGCCTTATATGGTTATATAGAATGATTATAGACTATTTATGCTATAATATTAACGGAATGGATCGTAGGATTTTATAGCTCATTCTGGCTATAAGACAACGTCATAGCCAGAAAAATGTATAATTAATTGGAACGTCTACGAAATAAGAGAGGTAGGGGTGTGGCTAAAATGAACAACGATGCGCGACCCTGTTATGCGGTCCTCACCGGTGATATTGTGAATTCATCCTCATTGAGGGAGGACAGGCGGTTGCAGCTGTACCGGGAGATGCAAACTCTATCCAACCTCCTGAAGCAGGTCTTTTCACAACAGATCAGCCACGATCTGTCCAACTTTCGGGGGGATGGCTGGCAGCTCTTGCTGGACCAGCCGCAGAAAGCCCTCGTGGTCAGCATCTTCATCCGAACTTTTTTTCGTTACAAATTCAAAGCGGAACGATTGGATTCCAGAGTGGCGGTTTCCATTGGACCGGTGGATTATGTTCCAGAAAAAAATATCTCCGAGGGCTTTGGTCCGGCATTCACAGAATCCGGTTTATTGCTGGATCGGATGAAGACAGAAAGAATGCAAATAGCGCTCCTCGCAGCAACCCCCAGTCCACATGAAATGACAATTGTTTCACTGGTAAGGACTTTCGATGATTTGATCTCAGCATGGACAGCCCCCCAATGCCAGGCGGTACATCTGGCACTGCAAGGTTACACGCAAAAAGAAATTGGAGAACGCTGGGAACCCAGGCGGATCGCGCAGCCCAGCGTTGCGAAACACCTTAAATCCGCGCAGTGGTCTTTTGTAAAAAACGGGGTCACACTGTTCGATTCAATTTTGACAAGTGTATTGGATTCCCAGACCTGGTGAATAAAATGTCCACATTTTTCATCCCCCTTGTTTTATCCCTTGTCACCGCTCATCTGGCGGCTGATTTTGTTTTGCGTACAAAAAAAGTTTGGCAAGGTAAGCGAGCCTGGCTTCAGTTTTGCGCGCACGGTCTGACCTATGGCGTGATAGTTTACCTTGTGGTGGGAATCTGGGAGCTGTGGCTTCCGGCTTTGATCCTGGCATTCGCTCATCTGTTGATTGATGCACTTTTATACCTGAGGCTGGATCATTTCTACAAGCGCGGGGCGATAGGTTCTTTTCTGACAGACCAGTTGCTGCACGTAAGCCTGCTGGCACTCATTCTTTTTGTTTTTTACCTTCCGCAGCAATTTGTTCCACTCTGGGTGCGCCTTTTCCCAACCACAGGTTATCAAACTTTGCTGGTGGTCAGCGCTGTGATCCTCCTGGTACCTTTTAGTGGCGAGCTGATCGCAGCTGCGTTGCAACCATTACAGGATCAAATGCACAAGCGCTTCAAACCCAACACGCTGAGACCGGTGGAGGGATTGAAGGAAGGCGGCAAAATCATCGGCTACCTTGAGCGGCTGCTCATCTTTGTTTTCATCCTCAGCGGGCAATTCGCCGGAGTTGGCTTTTTGGTAGCGGCGAAGTCGATCTTCCGTTTTGGTGAACTGAAGGACAGCGAGAACCGCAAACAGGCGGAATATGTGATTATCGGCACTTTTACCAGCTTTCTGTTGGCAATCCTCATCAGTCTGGCAGCGCAGGCAATGCTCCGCCTTCCAGCAGTCTAACTCTGATCTCATACTGGCAGCAAACCATTCCATATTGATTTCCCGCGTTGAATGAAACCGACTGTGGATCCTTCCACTGGCGCAGTCACTTTCATCCCTTCCCTTCTTTCCTTCAAGCCTTCCTCCTGCATTCAAAATGCCCTTTTGTTTATTCGGTGATTTGCCTTCGCCCAATTGGGCGATTGCTTTACGGTCTTGCTCACAATCCACAAGACATTAGAAGACCCATTTTGCGCCAGCCCCCACGGGAATCCAATTCTTCCCCAAGATCCCGTTCCATCCTTCTCCAGTTTGGAATTCATTTTTCTCAAAAATTTGCCAATTTGGCAAATTTTGATGCTTAAATTTGCCGCTGGGGTAAGTTGACATTTGCTCCAAAGAGTGGGATGATGTTCTTGAAAGTTAGAACGTTTATTCTAATTCAGAGGAGGAATATGCCCCGCAGGAAAATACCGCCCACCACCACCCTTGATCCCTCGGAGGGGCTCGATCGTGAGATTGCCATTCTGCGCGATCTCATTCGACAGGCTGCCGCCAAACAAAACGACAAGCTCGACCTTGAGGAGCAATTAGAGCTGCTCGACACAGTCGGCAAAACGGCTCCAGCCCTCGCACGCCTGCTCAAAGCCCGGCGCGACCTGGCAAACGAGGCGCTCGACCCCGCCGCACTGCTGCGCCAATCCCTGCTCGAACTCGAAGAGGAATGGCCGGAGCTTAAGCAGTTTGCCAACCAGTTCCGCCACCAGGGTGAGCCATGACCCGACCTGCCCACGTTTTCGGTGCAAGCACCCATCCGCTTGGGATTTCGACCCACCCTTTCTGCTTCCGGTTTAAGGAGTCCACGCGCCATGTCTGATTTCATCCCTCATTACAAATGGCTGCTGCGCGACCCGGAACGTTTCACCCGTGTCGCTTCCAACATCCGCCTGCGCAATTACCAGCGCGGTGTGCTCAGTGCCATTTTTGATTCGGTGATCCATCAGCGCGGATTAAGCTTTGTGGTCATCTTTCCACGCCAGAGCGGCAAGAATGAATTGCAGGCGCAACTAGAAACTTATTTGCTCACCCTCTTTTCCAACCTTCCCGTAGAGATGATCAAGGTCTCGCCCACCCTTGAACCGCAGGCGCTCAACGCCATGCGCCGCCTCGAACGCACGGTCAAACGGAACACGCTCACCCGGCGAATCTGGGTCAAAGAATCCGGTTCCATTTACCGTGTAGGCGAAGCGCGCATCACCTTCCTCTCCGCCGCGCCTGAAAGCAACATCGTCGGTGCCACTGCCTCAGCTTTGCTGGAGGTGGACGAAGCCCAGGATGTACTATGCGTCAAGTACGAAAAAGACATCGCGCCGATGTGCGCTTCCACCAATGCCACCCGTGTCTTTTGGGGCACATCCTGGACGAGCCGCACGCTGCTGGCGCAGCAATTACGCCGTGCCAGTGCTGCCGAACAGCGGGATGGCATCCGCCGGGTTTTTCGCCTTACCGCTGACGATGTCGGCGCTGAAGTAAGCGCCTATCGGCGCCACGTGGAAGAAACCATCGAACGCCTCGGTCGCGCCCACCCCACTGTGCGCACGCAGTACTTCTCGGAAGAAGTGGATGGCGCCGGAGGGCTTTTCCCACCGGATCGCATTGCCCGCCTGCGCGGCACTGAAACAGCGGAAAACGAACCCCTTGCGGGTGCGCTCTATGCCCTGCTGCTCGACGTCGCTGGGGAAGACGAAGGAATGCGCGCCAACGATGGCGGTCTCAGCCCTGCTAATCCGTCACGGGATAGTTCCGCCCTCACCCTGGTGCGCGTGATCAGCAGTTCGGAGGATCAACCCCTCCCTGCTTATGTGCCGGTGCTGCGCCGCCAGTGGACGGGTGTGCCGCATACCCGGCTTCACGGTGAGGTGCGTGATCTGGCATTGCACTGGAACGCCCGCACGGTAATTGTGGACGCCACCGGGGTCGGCGCGGGGCTGGCTTCCTTCCTGGAGCGTTCATTGCCGGGTCGGGTGGTGCCCTTCACCTTCAATACTGCCTCCAAATCGCGTCTTGGCTGGGATTTTCTAGGCATTGTTGATTCGGGTCGCTGGCACGAACCTGTGTTGGATCCCCAATTACGACCAGATCAGACAATGTGGCAACAGGAATTTTATGCGCAACTGGCGGGCTGCCAGTTCCAGGTAACCGATGGACCGGATCAGCGGATGCGCTGGGGGGTACCGGAAGGTGCCCGTGACGCCGTAAGCGGCAATCTGCTTCATGATGACTGGGTGCTTTCCGCGGCGCTGTGCGCCCAGCTGGAAGAAATGGAGTGGCAGTCCAGTGCAGAACCGCTGATCATCCCCGCGCCCGATCCATTGAAGGATGCCGACGGGAAATATTGAATCCCCACTTCGATCTACTGGAGAGGCAACCGTCCGCCGCAGCGGCGGTTTTCCTCCTCTTTCACAGCGAAAGGAAAAACACGTATGTTATTTGGAATTGACGTCAGTTACCATCAGGAAGGGATTGACTGGCAGAAAGTCAGCGCCAGCGGCGTCCGCTTCGCCATTCTTAAAGCCAGCGAAGGCGAAACGTACACCGACCCCATGTTTGAGGAAAACTTTCGCGGCGCCGCTGAAACGGGCATCATCACGGGCAGCTATCACTTCTTTCTGCCACGGTTTGATCCGCTGCTGCAAGCCCGTCATTACGTCCGCACACTGCAAGAGGTGTCAGCGGGACGCCCCACTCTGCCCCCTTGTGTGGATATCGAAACACCCGGTTTGGGGCGCACGGGTTTCAACCAGGCACTCAAGGTCTTTCTGGAGGAGATCTTCCATCTCACCGGTCGGACGGCGATGATCTATGTTTCCCCCGATTTTTGGAATTCCTACCTGCCAGTGCCGGTATTGAGCAATTACAAACTCACCAGCTCCGGTGTGGATTGGGCAGTGGAACATCCTTTATGGGTGGCACATTACACCACCGGTTGGCCATACCAGGTTTACCCATGGGTGGGCTGGGCATTCTGGCAGTACTCCAGTTCCGGCAAAATCGCAGGCATCCGTACACGGGTGGATCTTGACCTTTTCAGTGGCTGCGCGCAGGATCTGGCGGCGCTGGTGCAGGCATGAAAACCAGTCCGTTGAATCCCCTTGCCCGTCTGCTGCGCCTTCCCCGGCAATCCACGCGCGCCTCCTTCAGCGCTGCGGCGGAGAGGGAAGCCACCTTCTTTGACGGTCGCCACTCACTCGAACATCCCACTGACCGCTACGCGCCTGACCGCGAAGAGATACTCAATCAAGCGCTCGAAGCCTGGCGCATAAACCCTCTGGCGCGGCGCATTGTCGGGCTGACCTCCCAGTATGTTGTGGGTGGCGGCATCAGCTTCTCCTGCCCACACGAACCTACCAGTGCTTTCCTGCACGCCTTCTGGGAGCATCCGCTCAATCAACTCCCGCTGCGTCTTTACGAGTGGTGTGATGAATTGACCCGCAGCGGCAATCTTTTTCTTCTCATCTCCACCGACGCTGCCGGGATGAGCTACCTGCGCCTGTTCCCCAGTGTGCAGATCCGCGCCATCCGCTCGCGCCCGCAAGACCCCGATCAGGAAGTTGCTTATGAAATGCAGCCAGGTGGTTGGGAAGGCACGGATGCGCCTTCCTGGGCGGCTTATGATCCGCGGCAGGATGCCCCTTTACGGGAGGGCGGGTTTTCGCCAGTGATGCTGCATTTTGCGGTCAACCGTCCGGCAGGCGCGCAATGGGGGGAATCTGATCTCGCCCCAGTGTTGCGCTGGCTCAGCCGTTACTCCGCCTGGCTGGAAGACCGCGCGCGGCTCAATCACTTTCGCAACGCGTTTCTGTATGTGGTGCGCGCCCGATTTACCAGCGATGCGGAACGCCGCGCCCGCCAGTCCGCGCTCAATTCCTCGCCACCCTCACCCGGCTCAATCCTGGTCACGGATGAAAATGAGCATTGGGACACGCTGCATCCGCGACTTGAATCTGAGGAAGCCGGGCAGGATGGGCTGGCGCTCAAGAAGATGATTGCTGCCGGTGCCGGCATCCCGATGCACTTCCTCGCCGAGCCGGAAGGCGCCACACGCACCACGGCTGAAGCCGCCGGCGGATCCACCTACCGCTACTTTGAACAGCGTCAGCGTACCTTCCTGTGGATGATCAGCCAGGTCCTTCAGACCGTTGCCAACCGGCGGTCGCTGGTGGATCCTCACGTCGCACGTCAGGCTCCGATTGAACTGCATGGCGCCGATATCTCCGCCCGCGACAATATCGCCTTGGCGATGGCGGCTGCCAATCTCGCCCCAGCTCTTTACAGCCTGCGCGACCGTGCGCTCATTGATGACGCCGAGCTGTGGCGTCTGTTTTACCGCTTCTGCGGGGAAACGGTGGACGCGGAGGAGATGCTGGCGCGTGGTGATAAAGCCGCCGTTTCCGCCGGGGCTGCGGCAACCCGGCAACCCGCCACCTCGTTCCCCTCCATCGACCTCCAAGCGCCGCGCCAGCAACCCGTAAAACTGGACCCCGCAAATGGGGAAATCAAAGGAGAAATCCATGCCGGATAATCCACCCACCACTCATCGTGCCCGTCTTGCACTACTTGCCGCCTCCACTGCCGCTGAAGGGGTGGAAATCATCGCCATCACTGCCGGCAATGGCAATGGCTGGGAGTTTCCCGTGGATGTGCTGCGTGCCTCCCTGCCGCTGTGGCAAGGCGTGGAATGTTTTATTGACCATGACTGGAAGGGTCGTTCGCTGCGCGATCTTGCCGGCATCTGTTTTGATCCGCGCTGGTCGGAAGATGAGCAGGGAATTCGGCTCAGCCTGCGACCACTGGGTCCGGCAGCTCCCCTGTTGCAGCAGACGGCGGTTGAAATGGCGAACCCCGTGCCGCCAGTGCCGCATATTGGATTTTCAGCCGATTTGATCTTCTCCGCCTCCGCGCAGCAGGTCATCCGCATCGAAAAAGTGCTCTCTGTTGATCTGGTCGTTCATCCCGCACGCGGCGGAGCGTTCCTTCCCACAAGCCCCGCAGCGGAAACCCAAAATACCCTTTTTCAGGAGAATCGCATGGAAAACGAAATCGTATCTCTTCCTCCCGCCGCCCCAATCCTTCCGGTTGCCGAGGGGCAGGAGGCTGGAAAAACACAAATCTGCGCCAGCCTGCTTGAAGCCACCCTCTCCGCCGCCCGTTTGCCCTCCACAGCCGAGGGCAGCCTGCGTACCCGCTTTACGGGACGGGTCTTTGAGCCTTCCGAGCTGCAGCAAGCGCTCTCTGAAACGCGTGCTCTGATCAGCGATCTTACCGGAGCAAATGTCATTCAGGGGGCAGCCCGCATCACTGAAGTCGTCCCGCCTGAAGACCAGATCAACGCCGCGCTGCATGACCTGCTGGGAGCCACCCGCCCGCCGCAACTGGAAAGTCTTCATCCCGCCCGACTCAGTGGCATCCGCGAATTGTACCTGCTGATGACCGGTGACACCGGATTCTCGGGGGGCTATCACAGCGAGCGTGCCCAGTTTGCCGCCTCCTCCAACCTGCCGGCTTTGCTAAAAAACGCGATGAACAAGTTAATTTTTGACCAGTGGCAGGAACTCGGTCGTTCTGGTTATCGCTGGTGGGAACCGGTGGTGCAGGTGGAGCACTTCAACAGTCTGCAGGAGATTACCGGCGTGCTCGTCGGCGAGGTGACAGTGCTGCCCTCCATAGCGGAAGGAGCTGCCTATACCGAGCTGGCAGTCAAAGACAGCGCCGAGACTGGTTCGTGGGGGAACTATGGCGGTTATGTGGGGCTCCCGCTGGACATGTTTGAGCGCGATGACACCCACAAACTGCGCCAATACCCGCGCACACTGGCTTCCGCCGCCCTGCGCCGCATCTCAGCCCTGGTGGGGGCTTGTTTCACTGCCAACAGCGGCACTGGTCCTGCCATGTCGGATGGCTACAATGTTTTTGAAGCTCCTCATCACGCCAACCTGGGAACTGCTGCTCTTTCCTCTGTCTCATGGGAGGCTGCCGGAAAAGCCATCTATTCCCAACCGATGGTGGTAGGCAGTGGCGGTACGGCACCCAAGCTGGCGCTCGATGCCCGTTACCTGCTTGTTCCGCGTGATTTGCGCCTCACTGCCATGAACCTGCTTTACCCTTCCTTTGCGCATGAGAGCAATATCTTCTCAGAGAATATGCAACGCGGTCAGATGGGTGATGTGATCACCTGCCCCGAGTTCATCGATGCCAACGACTGGGCGGCGCTTGCCGATCCGCGCCTGGCACCGGGCATCATCCTCGGCGAACGCTTCGGCGTGCTGCCTGAAATTATCATCGCGGATGGTGATTCCAACGGCGCCCTTTTCACCAATGATGAGGTTCGCATGAAAGTGCGCCATTGGGTCTCCGTCTTTGTTGCCGATTACCGCCCGCTCTATAAAGCCAACGTCGCCTAATTAACTTCAACCGGGGGCGTAGGGAGAGCCTTACGCCCCCACGATAAAACAGGGAGTAAAAATGACTTTTTTAGACCAACTGCAACGCATCCTGCATTCACGCAAATTCTGGGTGCTGATCGCTGCTCTTCTCGCCACACTGGCGGCTTTTGTCACGCAGGAAATCACTGTCTGGCAAGCTCTACAGGCAGCGGTAGCCGCGCTGGCAGTCTACTCCACTGGCGTGGCAATTGAGGATAACGGTAATGGCAACCACCAATCCTGAACTTAAAGTTGCCAGCCGGCTGGCTTCGCCGTTCATGCGCCCAGGGCAGGGCAACCGACCCCTTTCGTATCGCCTGCTGCCGGATGGCGGGATGGTTGTCATCAGCGCGGATGGGCGAAAACTCTGGTTCACCCGTGAGGAAGTCAATCAGACAAGAGCCGAGCTGGGGATGAGCCCGCTGCCCCCTCCTCCCGCCCCGCCCCAACACGCAGAGGAACCCACACACCTCCCCTTTTCCTCCCGTCCTTCCGGCGGCAGCCGGGATGGAAAATCCGAAATGATCGTTCTCCCGCCGGATCTCAAGCATATCGATGAGAAAATCCATGGCAGATCTGACCGCTCTTGAAACCCGCCTGCGCTCCCTGCTGGACGATCCCGCCGGTCTCCGCTTCTCATCCACTCTGTTGGCTACGGCATTCAGCCATGCCCTGACCGAAATCAACCATCGCCAGCCCCGCCTGATGGACAGTGAATTTACCGTCACCCTTCCCGGGCGGGAGCAAGCCCTCTCCGGATTGAACGAGTGCTTTTATCTCCTTCACCTGGCGCGACTTGACGAAACCTCACACCAAAAACTGGAACCGGAAACTTGCTTCACTTACCAGTTATTGGGTGGCATTCCGGTGCTGCATTTTCGCTCAGAATACATCCCTCAGGCAGGTGACCGGTTTACGGTTTGTTATGCCAGCGCCCATACCCTTGCCGGTCTGGATGGCGCCTCCCTGACTACCCTACCCGCCGAGCTGGAAAACGCGCTGGTGGAGGGGGCGGCTGGTCAGGCTTGCGCGCTTCGTGCTGGCAGCCTGCTCGAAGCTTACGGCAGCCGCGGCGAGGAATGTGCCGCCCTGCTAAAACTCGCTGATTACTGGCACTCTGTATTTCTCCGTTCCCTCGCCGGGTTACGGGTGATTCAGGAATTCGGATTCCCGCCTGGTTTTCTCCTCGATCCATGGGAAAGCAGGCGCGTAGAATGACGTATACCCTTGGTGATAATTGCCATATCATTTTGAGTCACCCCGATATTGATAGCGGCGCTGGCTACGGATTTGTTTGTTCAAAAGACGGCTCCATCCGCGCAGAAGGGGTTCAGGTCATTCGTCAGGTCGAATCTCTTACCACCGTCTACGCGGAGGCCCATGCCAGCACCATGTTATGGATCACCTTTGACATCCTTTGTGCCGATGACCTGCGTGACCCAAACGGCGCTAAACACCCGAAAACCCGTGCACAGGATTACGCCAAACTCATGCAATTCCTGCTCAAAACAGAGGGCATCATTCTTCAAACCCCGGTCGGCGCTTTCGCCAACCTCGGTGCTCTCGGTTTTTCAGCCGATGAACGCCACCACCCTCGCTTTTCCATCATCAAATGTGAACTCAATAACGTGGGCTTTTACTTCCCTCCGGTTGACCCTCAAGCCCTTACCCTTTCTGTGTGGGACGGTAGTCTTACCTGGGAAACATCCTTTTGGCGTTGATTTATTTCAGTGGAGGAAATGATTATGACTTACCCAAATAGTTCTGATGTCAGCCCAAGCCAACCTACTGCTTCCGCTCAATACAATCATTTGCGCAAAGACGCCATTTACAACGGCAATACGGCGGCGGAGAGCGTAACCCTCGGTGATTTTATTGCAAATTATGTCAGCAACTTCGCGCTTGATTACCTGGCTACGAATCGGATCCGCATTCCCTACGATCCAAATTTGCCGGCACGAATCATGATCGATGGATTCATGCTTAAACAGACCTCCAATATCGATCTACCCGTTAGTTCTTTTTCTGGTGCCGCAGCAAAGTGGTATATCTTTGCCAACAGGTCCCTGAGTTCGACCTCGTTTACCTTGTCGGTCAACACATCGCTTACCGCTGCGTCCGGTCAGCGCCTGATCGGTGAATGTTACTGGGATGGATCAAACCTTCTGGCGAATAGCCTCTTACTGTATTCAGCACCCGGGCTTCCGCCTGCGGATTATGACAGCGGCTGGTTCGCGGTTGCCTATGCCAACACTTACAACAAAGTGCACCAGCTTTCTTCCATCCCGCGCTTATTCCTCCTGCTTCATAACTCCGCGGCGGATGGATCGGGTATCAGCAACCTGGTGGGCAATGTGGGACCTGTGACGAACTCGAAATCCGTCATCGGCGTGAACGCAACCCAGTTCACCATCCAAACTGGAAATGATAGCACCAATGGCACCTTGCTCAGCCAGAACGGAAGTTCGGCAGCCGGTTATTACAGAATACAAGCATGGAGATAATATGCTAACAATCCTTCGAGATTCTAACGGCAAGATCAAATCTTATGCGCAATCGCCACTTGATGATTCCAATCTGGTTTTAGGAGAGTGGACCGAAACAATCCAAACCACCATGGAAGATTACGCAGATCGTTTTCGTTTATCGGTTGTGGGGGTTGCCGGTCAATACTTTTCATGCAAAGCCACCGGCGTGGAAGTCATCGTATCCGTGCAAACTTCATTGTCCATTCCTTCCGTTGAGCTTGACATTAATGGTTTGATTGAAACCATCGATCTTACCAACGGTCAAGCCTATCTACGATTGTCCACTGAAACGCCAGGTCTTTTTATCCTTCAGCCGGCTGATCGCCAGCTCTTCTGCGCTGCCGGTGTCGGACTGCTTACTGTGGAGGTTACCCCAAATGAATAAAGTCTACAAGTCAAAGGGAAAATATTGTCTTGAACCCGACCCATACCAGGCAGCTCGATCGGTCAAGGACGCCGACGCGGAGAAACTAAAAGGAAATCTTTCGCTGGAGGAGCTGCGTGGAATGATCGCCCGTATCCTCATCCGTCTTGAAAGGCTTGAGCGCTAAACCCTCCGTGTTCCTCAGGGCTGGCTTCCCTGTTTCAACAATGGAAAGCCAGCCTTTTCGATTACAATAGAGAAATGATGCAACTTGTTCTTCCGAAATGGCTTAGTGATGGCAATTAAGATTTCTATCCCTCTGGAAAGTGTTCAATCCGCAGTGAATGACGCCCTCGTCCTCGACCATCCGGATCGTTGTTCACGCTGCGGCGCTCAACCGGCAGAATTTTATGAGACACATCTCCTCCGTTTGCGTATCGGGGCAAAAAAACCCGGTTTGTACCGCCAGTCTTTCCGTATTAATCAACCTTATCGCTTACGAATCCGCATCTGCCAGACCTGCTATGAGGCAGATTTTGTCACGGATGTCGAAAATTTGGAACACGATCAAACTTCTTCTGGCAGACTGGCACGAATTTACGCCCGTCTATACACCCTCGGGGCAATCATCGCTTGTGCCGGGTTGCTACTGATGACCGACATCATCCCCCATGCTAGCGCTCTTGGCGCTATCAAACAAGCCTGGCCTTACCTGGTTGCCAGCGGGGGAGCGATCGTGCTCGGGGTCTGGCTGCACCTGCGCCACCGTCAGAGCCAACTCCTTGCCAGGCTCAACGCTTCCGGCGTGGATCTTGCCAGCCGCCCGCGGACTGAGGTGCGCACCCCCATCCTGCCCGATGAGAACGATCCAGCAGCCATTCCCCTCGAACTCCGTTTTCAGGATGAGCAATGGGCAAAGGAATGCGCCGATTATTATCACTGGATGTATGAGACTAATTCAACCACCCCCTTAAAAGGAGACATAGAATGAGAGCCAGTTTAGGAGACGAAAGCGCACCCCTGTATCAGGAAGCCTCCCCCGAAACCATTTCGATTGCCACAATCAAAAAAGGGGATGAGTTCGAGATTGGCAAGGTCATCCGGCAGAAAAAAGGCACCTGGGTCACCATCACTCTCGATAACGGAGTAACGGGCTACATCTCCGGCGATACCCACATCTTTGCCATTCAAAAAGTTGAAGCGATGGGGAATGATGTCGAAATATATGAAGAACCTGATTCGTCCTCCGCACTTCTTACCACCATCCCCAAGAAAACACTCTTTACCGTGCGTGGCGTGGAAAAGGTGGATGACCAAACCTGGTATCGTGTGGAGAGCCTCGAGGGAATCAAAGGATATTTGCAATCCGGACCACGTTTGCGTGCCCGACCGGAAGTGACTGCTGCCAGCGCACGTAAAATGATGATTACGGGCGGAATTTTCACGGCTGCGGGGATCCTGCTGTATTTCATCCTGCCTTCTGCAACTGAAACCGGTGGCGGCGATACGAGTTTCATCACGCTTGCCGTCATCCTCCTCGGTATCTACCAGCTCATCCAGGGGTACCTGCAATACCGCCAGGTGAAAAAAGATCAAGAGAACAAGTAAATTAAAAGGGTCCTGCGAAAGGACCTTTTTTGATCTCGTTGGAACTTTCTCTATTGAAGGAAGCTTCTTAATAGAAAAGTGAGCGCGGAGAGGCTCGAACTCTCAACCAATGGCTTAAAAGGCCACTGCTCTGCCATTGAGCTACGCGCCCATTTTTTGACGCTCAGAATTTTATCATGCCCTTATCCCATCGTCAATAAAAAAATCCGGGCAGCAAACGCCACCCGGATCCTAATGACGTTGCTGGGAATTTATCCTTGTTGCATAAAATCATCCATCGCTGTGAGCAAAGCGTCGACGTTTTCCATCGTCGTTTCGCCCATTGTGGCGATGCGGTAGGTGAGGTCTTTGATCTTGCCATAACCGTTGGCGATGCGCATCCCTCGCGTCTGCAGGAACTTGTTCAACGCACTGATATCCCAGTTGAGACTGTTCTTGATCGTCACAACGGTCTTGGAGCGGTATTCGGGCTTCGCCAGAGGTTCCATGCCGTGCGCAATCGCCCAATCCTGCACCTTGCGTGACATCGCCGCGTGGCGCGCGAAACGATTCTCCAGTCCTTCTTCAAGGATGCGGTCAAGCTGCTTATCCAACGCGAAGATGAGCGCCATGGCAGGCGTCATGGGGGTGGAATCTTTAATGCGGTGTTTTTCCATCAGCAGCAGGTCAAAATACCAGCCACGGTTGCTCACCGTTTCCGCTTTAGCCAGCGCGCGATCAGAGGCTGCTGCCAGCGCCAGACCAGGCGGGAGTGCCAGACATTTTTGCGAGCTGGTGAGCAGAAAATCAAGCCCAAGTTTGTCCATTTCAATCTTGACACCACCCAGTGAAGAAACCGCGTCCACTAAAATCAAAGTATCGGGGCTGACTTCCTGAAACACTTTGCACAAGTCCGCCAGCGGATTCTCCACACCGGTGGATGTTTCATTGTGCACGATGGTGACAGCTTCGTAATGTTTTTTCTGCAATGCGGCACGTAGAAGATCCGGCGTAATGGCTTCACCGAATTCGACCTCCAGTTTATCCGCATTCTTGCCATTGGCAACTGCCACGTCGTACCAGCGCTGGGCAAAGGCGCCATTGACGCAGGAAAGAACGTCTGTCTGGACAAAATTGCGAATTCCCGCCTCTTGCATTCCTGAACCGGAGGATGCCGCCTGGAATACGCGATATTGAGTATAGAACAACTGCTTTGCTTTTTCTTCAGAACCACGGAAGATGGCTTCGAAATCTTTGCTGCGGTGTGGCAACATGGGTTTGGTCTGCGCAGCCAAAATTTCAGGCGCAACATCAACCGGTCCGGGCACAAACATGTGGGTCATGACACTCTCCTTGTCAACGCGAATGAATTTTATCCGGAACGATCTCCGGTTGGATCCCTACCGCAAAAAGAAGGATAGAACCACTAAAATTACGAAGAAAGAACCTGCAAGCAGCCCGATACGTTTCAAATCCTTCTTCACGTACCCGTAATCCGGGTTGAACTCCGTGGAGTAGGAGACCGAGGATTTCGTACCGGACGAAACCGCGGCGCTTGACTTTACTGGGGTTGTGGGCGTGCTGACGGAACGTTTTTTAGTCTTTTTTGCCATACATCTCTCCTGAATGACGGGTGTAAAACACCCTTATTGTAATACACCCTGCACCACAATGCGCTTGTTATCCACAAGGTAAGGGTAACAGGAAATTAACGTGATCGTGCTGTCGCTGGTGGTTGCCAGCAGGTCCACCCGGGTGGGCTCAACAATCTGGCTGCCGGTGACCACATAGGTGAATGAACGGTTCTGCGTGATGATCACGATCTCATCCCCTTCTTTGAGTTTGTCCAGATCGCGGAAGATCTCGCTAAAAATATCATTGTGCGCCGAAAGAACCAGATTTCCTTTTTCACCGGGGTTGGCGCTCCCCAGGTGCTGACCGACGCCTTTCTTCAGTTGCTCCCAGCCATCGCCCATCACCACGGGGGCATTGACGCCAATCGCCGGTATCTGAATCTGGCGTGCTTGCTGTGGGCTGGGGGTTGGCACCGGCAGGTTGGCATAACTTTGCATCAACGGGCGCAGGTGCTCCGGGATTTCCTCTTCGTTGAAGCGGTTCTCCTGTCCGGAGACTGGCGCCAGGTGCCCGCCAGGCAGAATTACGGCGCTGACGAGGGGGGTAGGCGTCAGCGTCGCAGGTTCCAGTGCGGCGGCAAACTGCTGATTCAGGTTGCGCAGCAGATTAAATCCATTGAAAAAGATAAAGAGCAAACCTACGATTGCGATGATCTCAACGATGTACAGAAAAGTATCCAAGCCATTTTTGCGGTGGGGATCGGTGCGTTTTCTCGCCCTGCCTTGCCCCGCAACTTGCTCATTGACACTGGCACCCGTCGAAGCATATCCAGCGGGATGTGCTACATCTAAAATTCGACCGCTCTTGCGAAAAGCCTCCAGACGCTCCGCCCTATCCTCAAGCCGCCTCTCCATCAACAGGCGTTGAATTTCAGCCGTGGAATATTTTTCAAGCGGGCGCTGCCGTGGCACAATCTTCCTCGTCAAGCAGGGATTTTCTGGGATGATTATAACCGATTTCGCTCTCCTCCATACTTGATTCAACTGGCTTCCAACCGTGTTAGAATAAATACTGATTTGGAGGCAAACAATGACTCAGAAGAAAAATTTTCTGATCGATATGGATGGAGTTCTCCTTAAAGGAAAAACTCCTTTACCAGGTGCTATTGAGTTTATCGATCGTTTGCTCGCCTCTCAGGCAAAATTTTTAATTCTCACCAACAATCCGCTCTATACCCAGCGTGACCTGGAACATCGCCTGAACATCATCGGTCTGAAAGTCCCTGCTGATCATATCTTCACCTCCGCCATCGCCACAGCACGCTTTCTGCAAAGCCAGCGACCGAACGGAACGGCTTTTGTGATTGGTGAAAGCGGTCTTACCCAGGCACTGCATGAAGTAGGATATGTCCAAACCGACATCAACCCCGATTATGTTGTTCTGGGTGAAGTGAACAACTACAACTTTGAATTGATCGCCAAGGCGGTACGTCTGGTCAAGGAAGGCGCCATGTTTATTGCCACCAATCCTGACTCAACGGCGCCTCTTGAATCCGGCATTGTCCCTGCCACTGGCGCGCTGGCGGCGCTGATTGAGAAAGCGACCGGCAGGTCACCCTTCTTTGTAGGCAAACCCAACCCATTAATGATGCGCAGCGCGCTGCGATACCTCGGCGTCCATTCAGAAGACACCATCATGGTAGGGGATCGCATGGATACCGATATTGTCGCTGGCGTGATGAGTGGTTTGGATACAATTCTTGTTCTCAGTGGGGTCTCCTCGCTGGCAGATGTGGAGCGCTTTCCTTATCGCCCCACCCGCATTCTTAATTCCGTGGCGGAGATCGAACTCGAATACTAAAAGAATCCCCAGAGAGAAAAAATTTGACCACAACTGATTCCCACGCAACACAAAATCGATTTCTTTTCTCCATCCTGCTCACAGCTTTAATTCTGGTCGCCGAGATCATTGGTGGTCTGGTATCAGGGTCGCTGGCGCTTCTTTCGGATGCTGCACATGTCTTTTCGGATATCTTCGCCCTTGGGTTGAGCTATTTTGCCATGCGACTTGCTGCCCGCCCGCCGGATGACCGGCACAGTTATGGCTGGCACCGTACCGAAGTCCTTGCTGCACTGATCAATGGCGTCTCTCTCCTCGTGATTGCCATCGGCATCTGGGTCGAAGCCATCCAGCGATGGCAGACACCGGTCGAAATCAAAAGCACTCCCATGATGATCGTGGCGGTCATCGGACTAATCGTCAATGTCGTCGTGGCATCCATATTGGGTGGTCACGAACACACGCACCATCACGCCCATGAAGGTTCAGCGCTGCAAAGCAAAGGCGAAAAACGCAACTTGAATGTACACAGCGCATATCTCCATGTGTTAGGCGATCTGATCTCCTCAATCGGCGTCATCCTTGCCGCCTTGCTGATCCGCCTGACCGGTGCCCGCTGGATTGACCCGCTGATCTCCATTCTGATTGGCGCGATCATTCTCGTCAGCGCCTACCGGGTGTTAAAAAGCGCGCTCCACATCCTGATTGAAGGCGTTCCGGCAGGGTTATCGGTAAATGATATCCGTCGTTCCATCAGCGCCCTGGAGGATGTTGATACCATTCATGATCTGCATGTTTGGAATCTGGGATCAGAAGAGGTGTCTCTGAGCGCTCATGTGGTGCTCAACGATGCCAACATGGATCAACAAGCCATCGTAATGAAACAAATCAAGGAAGTACTATCACGCGATTTTGGCATTGAACACACGACCTTGCAGTTTGAACAGACTCGTTGTGGTGAAGGTCATGGAGGGTGCAACTAACACCTGGGGTTGAGTATGATATAATTTTTTTTATCAGACAGGTTCACCAGTCTGATTGAGACCGAAGTAAGCCTCAAAGGTGCAATTCCTTCAGCATGGAAGGCAGTACCTTGGGGTTTTTTTTATACATCACTACAGGATAAACGACAATGCAATGGGTTCGTGAAGATAAACCAAGACCTGAACAAAATCGTCTCTACCGGAATGCCCTGGTCATAACCCTGGGCGGGAATCTCCTGCTGGCAGCGGGTAAAGGCGCTGTGGCATATATTTCCGGCTCAGCCGCCGTCTATGCCGATGCCGCAAACTCGATTTCCGATGTGATCTATTCCATTCTCATGGTGCTGGGACTATGGGCAGCCATGCGTCCACCAGATCTGTCACATCCGCAGGGTCATTCGCGCTACGAGCCTCTGGTGGGTCTGGTGGTGACTGCATCCATGGCTTTTGCCGGTTATGAAGCCGCGCGGAATGCTATCGATCGCTACACCCAAAATTCGCTCTCTCCGATCGCCATTGATCTCCCCAGCGCCATTTTGCTCGTCAGCGCGTTAATCAAGGTGGGAATGTATCTTTCCATCAAACAGATTGGCAAAAGAACCCTCAGCCCCACCCTTGCCACCACCGCACGAGACAACCTCAGTGATGTGCTGACCTCGATGGCGGCATTCATCGGCGTTATCGGTTCCAATCTCATCCACCCGCTCGCCGATCCAATCGCCGGGCTTGTCGTGGCAGCCTGGATTTTCCGCAACGCTTTTCTTGCCGGTCGTGAAAACCTGGGGTTCCTCACCGGTCGAGGAGCCACCCGTGCCGAAGTAAACGAGTTCATCCAGGCAGCCGAGAGCGTACCGGGTGTGCTTAAGGTGCACCACATCATGACGGATTACGTTGGTCCACGGCTCATGGTTGACCTTCACATAAACGTGGATGGGCAAAAAACTCTGAATGAATCCCACGAAATCTCTGATGCAGTCATCCATAAACTGGAATCCTTCCCTAACGTTGACCGGGCTTACGTCCATGTGGAACCCAATGATTGGAACGATCAAGCCTGACCGTCTCTTTTGGGCGTTCCTCTCCCCCCATCGATCCAACCGGTTCCTACCTGCATCCAATCCATAAGGAGAGATGCCATGAAAACAATTCCGATCTCTCTGGTCGATGAACCCATCCAGGTGGAGTTCGCAACGCCGCCTGTTCGCGAGAAAGCCCCCTCTTGCCCGCAACAGTTCACCTGGCGCGGGAAGGAATATAGCATTACCAGTATTTTGGAGGAATGGATCGAATATGAGCGACGCGGGAGAATGGCAAAAAATATGGCTCCCGCTCACCTCGCTTCCGCTTCCCACTCCGGTTCCTGGGGGGTAGGGCGTTTTTACTTTCGCGTTACCGTGGACACGGATCAGGTTTTTGAAATTTATTACGACCGCGCTCCAAAAGATGTGAATAACCGTAAAGGCGGCTGGTTCCTGAAAGGCGAACGTTCCCTCCAGAAGGAGAGTTGATTTTCCAAATTTGCAAATAGTTTTCTCAGGATATTAATAATCTTCATTCTGTTATTGACTTTATTTATGATTGTGTTATCATGTTATAAAATAATTAACTTTGAGATAAATAAATCAGAACCTTTGTAACTCATGGTGAAGAAAAAATGTTAAAAACCGCTTTGAACAAATGCCCCGTTTGTGATTCAGATCTCACCGTCACCCGTCTTTATTGTGTCAACTGTGATACCACCATTGAAGGTCACTTTACCACCGAACACACCCCTTTCGGTCATCTCACACCGGAACAAATGCAGTTCCTGCTCACTTTTGTTCGCTGTGAAGGGCGCTTGAATCGCATGGAGGACGAGATGAACCTCTCCTACCCCACGTTGCGCAGCCGTTTAAACGAGATTGTACGCGCTTTGGGCTATGAGCCCGGCAAGGAGGAAGCGCCTGCTCCCCTAACAGCGGAGGACCGTCGTGACATTCTTGAACAGCTCGATCGCGGCGAGATCTCCTGGGAGGAAGCCCAGGCAAAGCTGCGCGGTGAGAAAATCCCTGAAACTCGCGCCTCTGAGGCTTAGGAGACGATCGTATGGCTAGCAGCGAGGAACGATTAAAAGTCCTTAAGATGGTGCAAGATGGCAAAATCACCGCTGAAATGGCAGCGGAATTGCTCAAAGCTCTGGACAGCTCCGCCCGCAAAGCGGAAACTGAAGACAGGTCCACCCTTGGGATGACTGGCAAAGGCGGCGGTCGCTTTTTCCGGGTCAGAGTTACGGATACGGATACAGGTCGGGCACGGGTTAATATCCGTCTGCCAATAGGCATGATCAATGCCGGAATTCGCATGGGCATGCGCTTTTCACCGGAAATTGAAGGACTCGATGCCGCCCGCATGGCGGAAGCTATCGCTTCTGGCGAAACCGGAAAGATCATGGACGTTTATGATGACGAAGACGGTGAACACGTAGAAGTCTTCATCGAATAACGAACAGGTCTCCCTTTTATATTGTTAAATCGCTTCCGAGGTTTTCTTCAGCCCCGGGTATCTGATGCTTTGTGGATTGTGACCCAATGGAAAATCACGGCTACGTCATCGAATCAAACTGGAAGAGAAGTTTTATCCCGCTGTGGGTAGGACAGATCATCTCCCTCCTTGGCAGCGGATTGGTTCAGTTTGCTCTGGTGTGGTATATCACCCAGCAAACCGGATCCGCCGCCATGCTCACCACAGCCACCCTGGTTGCCATCCTGCCAGAGGTTTTTCTGGCTCCCTTTGCCGGCGCGCTCGTTGACCGCATGAACCGCCGCCTGGTAATGATCGTGGCAGATGGCTTGACCGCTCTCACCACCCTCGTACTGGTTTTTCTTTTTGCCTTCGGGCACATCCAAATCTGGCATATTTTTGTTGTGCTGTTTTTACGCTCCTTTGGCGGTATTTTCCAATGGCCGGCAATGCAGGCGTCCACAGCCCTCATGGTTCCTGAAAAGCATCTTTCCCGTTTCGCCGGTCTCAATCAGGCAGTTCGCGGCGGTCTCAACATCATTGCTCCACCTCTCGGCGCGCTCCTCATGTCCCTCCTGCCTCTTTACCTGGTGATCGCCGTGGATGTGGTAACTGCCATTATTGCCATCCTTCCCTTATGCTTCATCCTCATCCCCCAGCCAGTTCACGAAGCTCCCCTGGAGATTGTGACCCCCAGGAGCGTCCTCGCGGACGTTGTGGAGGGTTTTAAATATGTAAAAAACTGGCGTGGCATGCTTTACCTGGTGCTTACCGCCGCTCTGTTGAATTTTCTCTTCATTCCGGTGGGAACTCTGATGCCCCTCGTCGTCACCCAGTATTTCCATGGAGACGTTTGGAAACTCAGTTTGCTTGAGTCTCTGTTAGGGATTGGTATTGTGTTGGGCGGTCTTACCCTTGGAGTCTGGGGAGGCTTCAAGAACCGGATGAAAACCAGCCTGACGGGAATCATTGGTATCGGTCTTGGTGTATTCATCTTCGGGATTGCACCGGCTAACTTATTTTGGATCGCTGCTGTGGGAATGACGGTCATGGGCTTCATGAACCCCATTGCCAATGGACCTCTCCAGGCGATTATGCAAAGCCGGGTGGAACCGCAATTTCAGGGGCGTGTGATGGGGATGACCAATAGCATTTGCACGATGATGATGCCTATCGCGCTGCTCCTTGCCACACCTATCGCTGAACTTGTCGGTTTGCGCGTCTGGTACTGGGCAGGTGGCAGTCTTGCCATGGTGATTGGCGTGCTGATGTTCTTCAACAGCGAAATCATCAATCTTGAAAAAGCACGCCCAGCGGTTCAATCCATTTCCATTTCCCCGGAGCAGTCAATCAACCCCACACCTTGAAAACTCTGACGGCTAGACAAAAAAGAGGCGGTGAATTCACCGCCTCTCTTCAAAACTGAGTGAGTTACAGGTGATAAATCTCCGCGTATTTGGTACGCAGGTAGTGCATATACGGTTCCGGACGGATGGTGGATCCGGTAACCCGCTTGACCAGCACCTGGGGTTGGAATTTCGCCCCGTGCTGGTGCACATTGACCCGCAGCCAGCCGAGCAGGTCGTCAAATTTGCCCTGGCGGATTTGATCCTCCAGAGAAGGCAGGTCTTGGTGAATCTTTTCCCATAACTGTGCAGAGACCAGATTTCCAAGGGCATAGGTCGGGAAGTACCCCATCATTCCACCTGACCAGTGTACATCCTGCAGCACGCCTTCACGATCATTAGGCGGTATCACACCCAGATATTCCTCCATTTTTTGATTCCATGCTTGCGGTAGATCGCCAGCCTGCAAACGTCCTTCGAGCATGGCAATCTCCAACTCCATACGCAGCATGATATGCAGGTTGTAGGTGGCTTCGTCTGCTTCAACACGAATGAATGAGGGCTCAACCTTATTGATACCGCGATAGAACTGCTCCAGGGTTACATTCGCAAGCTGGGTCGGGAACCGTTCCACCAATTTAGGATAAAAGAAGATCCAAAAGGATTTTGATCGCCCGACCAGGTTCTCCCACATCCGCGATTGCGACTCATGCACAGCCATCGAGGCACCGTTTGCCAGCGGGTATCGCCTTAAGGATTTCGCGATCCCCTGTTCATACATGGCATGACCGCCTTCGTGCATGGTGCTGAATAAAGCGGAGGCAGCCCGTTCCGGGTCAAAACGGGTGGTGATGCGCACGTCATCAATTCCAAAGGAGGTGGTGAACGGGTGCATCGATTTATCCTGCCGCCCGCGATTCCAATCAAAACCAAAGCGGGTGATTACATCCACACCAAAATCCCACTGTCCCTGCTCATCATAGGGAACATGGAGGAAGGAATCCTCCACCACCGGTTGGGCGGCAATTTCCTTCAGCAACTGAACCTGTTGCGGACGTAAAGTATCAAAAATTGCCTGCACTTCGCTTGTTTTCATTCCCGGTTCAAAATCATCCAAAAGCGCATCATAAACGTGGTCGTAGGGTTTGAAGAAATCAGCGTAAGCCCGGCGTAGTTCCACCACCTTCTCCAGGTGCGGGCGAAAAACTTCGAACTGGTTTTCCGTTTTAGCTTCTTCCCACGCCACCTGTGCCAGAGTGGTGATGCGGGCAAATTCCGCCACCCATTCGCCGGGAACTTTAGTCATTTTTTCATAATCATGAGCCGTTCGTTTAATCAGGCAGGCATCATCCGAATCCGGGTCCAGGTTTTCAGCATAAGGCACGAGCAACGCCAGCATCTCACCCATTTCCGCGGAGGTGAACATGCGATGCGAAAGTCCTGCCACCGTCTCCAACACGTTCCCCCGGTCTTCAGCACCGCCGCGTGGCATATAGGTCTGCTGATCCCAGCCGAGCAGAGCTTCTGCTCTACCCAGGTCGGTGATTTCCATCATGCGATGTTTAAATTGTGCCAATTTTTCCTGCATTTTATCTCCCGTAGATCCAATATTCGTTCAAGCGACTTTCCACCTTAATGGCTTCCCTGCCAGTGCATTCAATACTTCTTCAGCAATATCGTGGGCTGCCCGTGTCTGGGCTTCTACAGTCTGCGCGCCAACATGGGGTGTGTCAATCACGTGTGGGTGGGCGACCAGCTCCGTCTCGCCAGGGGGTTCCGTGGCAAAAACGTCCAACGCTGCGCCTGCAACCTTGCCGCTGTTCAGCGCTTCAAGCAGGGCGTCTTCATCAATGACCCCACCACGAGCAGCACATACGATGTATACCCCATCCTTCATCTTGGAGAAAGCTTCCCGATTCAGTAGATGTTTTGATTCCGATGTCAACGGCATGTGCATCGTGATCATGTCAGATTGTTTGAGCAAGTCATCCAAACTTACCGGTTCTCCACCTCGAGCCCGGATCTCTTCTGCCGATACAACCGGGTCATAAGCCAGAATCTTCATTTCAAAGGCTTTGGCACGCGCAGCCACCGCAGAACCGATCCGACCAAATCCCAGCACGCCAAGCGTCTTGCCGTATAATTCCCGACCCTCAAATTCCTTCTTGAGCCATTTTCCTGATTTCATGGAAGCATCCGCCCGCGGAATTTCCCGCACCAAGCTCAACATCAAACTGAGGGTGAGTTCGGCTACGGCTACCGTAGTGGCTAAAGGCGAGTTGACCACAGTCACGTGATGCGCTTTCGCTGCTTCCAGGTCAATATTATCCACACCAACCCCGGCACGCCCCACCACTTTTAACTTTTTGCCGGCTTCAAAAACTGCATTAGTCACTTTGGTTCGACCACGGACAATTAGCGCGTCATATTCCCCTACGACTTTCAACAGGTCATCGGCGCTGATCCCGGATTGATCCACCACCTCGGCGGAAGCCCTCAGGATCTCTTTGCCATTCTCTTCCAATCCATCGGTTAACAAGATCTTCCAGTTTCCCATACCCATCTCCTTTGAAAATGATGCTTTCATTTTACCTTATTTCATTGGATCCAAATTCCGCCTGCGCCTTGGACTCTTTTGTAATGGTACAATCCAACCATGTCTGGAACATCCCTTACCGTATTTGATCGGGTCAACCCCCGTCTACTGGATTCGGAAGCCTTGCAGCGCTGCACGCTCGGCGAATGCCATGGTGCCTGTTGTGTTTTTGGCGTCTGGGTGGATTTGAGAGAGCGTGACGACATTCTCCGTAATACTGCTCTCATTCTGCCTTATATGCCCAAAGACTCTCCTTCACCCGGTGATTGGTTCGCGGGTGTGGAAGATAGCGATCCATATAGCCCCAGCGGCAAAGTGGTGCACACCGCCGTTGAAAATCGCCCCGACCATTATGGCAGAACGGCGTGCGTTTTTTGCTGCGCTGACGGGCGTTGTGCCCTGCAAATCGCTGCGCTGGAAAACGGCATGCACCCCTGGCGCTTCAAACCGTTCTATTGCATCCTTCACCCGCTTGACCTGGATGACTCCGGTTGCATCACCCTTGATTCAGCCCAGGAACTGAAGGATGAAGAAGGCAGTTGCCTTCGCCCTGCGGACGAGTCCATCCCCCTCCACTCCACCTTCGAAGCCGAGCTGCGCTACCTGCTGGGGGAGAAAACCTATGGCGCGCTGCAAGAACTGGCTTCAAAGCGATTTCACAAACCCTTCGAATAAGTCCTCTTTCTTTGGGCGGGAACGGTTCTTTGCAGCTCCTACATCGTTGGTTGAGCCATAGTTCTTAATCCCCACCCATCAATCTGTCCTTAATTTAGGATAAAATACATCGTATTATTGGAAACAGGTGAATTTTGTGAAAAGAAGTATCCTCTTGATTGCTTTCTTCATCGCTTCTTTATGTGCGTTGTTCTCTCATTCACTTGCCACGGTGTCGGCAGAATCCCTTCCCCCAAGACAAGCCGATCTGGCTTTGTGTCTGCCAGGTGGAGATGAGATCGCCAATCTGGATTGCCTCGAAAAGGGACCGGCGAGCCGGTTGGCGGAGCTCGCCAGCCTCGGCATCACTTTCCCGCCCCAGCCGCTTTTCGTTACCCGCACCCCTTATGCCCTCGCCCAGGTTCCCTATACTTATGGGCTGGTCGTAAATGATGAAGTTCCGCTCTATGCCACCGTGGAGGATATCGAAAACAACCATCCCACCAACCGCCTTTACAAAAGCAAAATCAAGTATGTGGCGCTACAAAACCACGTCGATACTGACAAAGGACGGTTTTACCAGATTGCCACCACGGAATGGATCAGCGATGAACACATGGATATTGTGGGCTTACCCAATTTTCAGGGCTACATCTTCAAACGCAACCCTGCCCTCAATTTTGGTTGGGTGATCAATGAAACAGTTGGACGGTCCGCGCCGGGTTATGCCTCTGCCGAAACAGGCACACAGTACCGCCGTGAGGACAAAATCCTGATCTATGACAGTGTTGTAATCGATGATATTGAATGGGTGATGGTCGGCGTGGATGAGTGGGTCGAACACCGCTTCATTTCCCGCGTCATCCCCAATTACACCCGTCCCGAAGGGGTGCCGGTGGATAAATGGATCGAAGTCAACCTCTACGAACAAACCCTGGCTGCCTATGAAAACGGAAACCTCGTCTTTGCCACACTCATTTCATCCGGAGTTGCTCCCTTTTACACCCGTCCGGGTGTTTTCCAAATCTACAAGAAATTAGATTTTGATCGCATGGTTGGCTCTTTTGAGGCAGACCGGTCGGATTATTATTATCTTGAAGAAGTACCTTACATCATGTATTACGACGACTTGCGTGCCCTTCATGGTGCTTACTGGCAAACGCTGCTCGGATATCAACGCTCACATGGCTGCGTAAATCTGTCTGTCGCTGACTCTCACTGGCTATACGACTGGGCGGACGAGGGTGATTATGTATATGTGTGGGATCCATCGGGTAAAACTCCAACCGACCCGGCGCTTTATGGATCAGGTGGTTTCTAATCCCTTCCTTTGAAATCCCCGGGGAATAAAAAGAAGGTTCGATTTTCATGAAATTGAAATCAAACCTTCCTTGAATACGGTTTCTTTTCGTAGAGCCGAAAAACATCATCGCATACGTGTGTGATCTATCCATCCGTCACAGCAGCTCATGGACGGTGTGATTTGTTCCCGTCAACCCGCGATAAACCTTCCAATCACTGCAGCCAGGAATAAACCCGCTGAAAAAGCGGTACCTTTCCACACATCACTGCCCCTCCGGGAATCCGTCAGTTCGTAACCGCTGAAAGTATTTTCAACCTTGAGCCATGGTCCGGCAAACCAGGCAAAAAGTACGCCACCCGCCAGACCGCCTACGTGTCCCCAGTTATCAATCCCGGGTTGCAACCCGATCAGCAGGTTCACCACTACGATCATTACCAGGTTACTCAACATCATTCGGGCGCGGCGACCAAACAGGTTGCGATTGCGGTAGATAAACACGCCTTCCGCTGCCACCAGCGCAAACACTGCCGTGGAGGCGCCGAGGGAGGCTTTGGGCGATAGAAGAAACGAGAGGCTGTTGCCACAAAAAGCACCGATCCCATACAGCAGCAGGAAGCGCTTATGCCCATAATAACGTTCCATCGATTCGCCAAGCGAATAGAGCGCGTACATATTAAAAGCAATATGCAGTAAATTGCCATGCAGCAGCGCGGGTGTGATCAGCCGCCAAACCTGCCCACGCAGGATATACTCATTAATCTTGCCCCCCAGTATGAACGGAAAATCATATCCGCCGCTAAGGGTTTGCGATAGCATCTGCAGCAGGTAGATTGCGACGGTAACGCCAATCAAAATGTAAGTTACGCTCGGTTTTTTTGCTGCAAGCTTAACTGTCACTGGTATACCGCCAGGGGGGATTGGTCCCCCCGGCTGGGTGTAAGAAGGTTCGCTGGAATTCATTTTATTAACACTCGATGATTGACCGCCAGGTGCTCCGCGCGGATGATGCTGATAATATCCTCCACTGCCTGCTCCAGCAGGTTTTCCGCGTTCACAACGATATAGTCAAACATATCAATTTGTTCCACTTCTCTGGCTGCCGTTTCAATACGGATTTTCAATTGCTCTTCGCTTTCAGTTTTACGATTGATTAATCGTTGATACCATTCCTCATAGCACCGCGGGATTAAAAAGATCATTACCGCCTGCGGATATTTTTTTCGAATTGTCGCCGCACCCTGTACATCCACTCGCAGTACCACATCTTTTCCACTTTTTATCGCATCCTCAATCTGGCAACACGGGATCCCTTTCAAATCTTGATAAACCAGCGCATGTTCTATAAACTCACCTCTTGCCACGCGCTCTTCAAACTCTTCTCGCGAGTAAAAGATATAATCACGCCCATTAACTTCATCTGGTCGAGGTGCCCGGCTTGTGGCGGTAACCACAAAATGAAAAGGTAGATTGCGGCGTTTCAGCCCCTGCAGCACGCTGTCTTTTCCTACCCCCGATGGACCTGAAATTACAATCAACAAAGGTTGTGGGTGCAACAGATCGAACATCTCTTCCTTGTTCATGCGCAGGCTCCAGATGGAATTAACATTTCTCTAATATCCTTTGATTATAATGGATATTAGTTTGCTCAAAAATGAGGTGTGGATGCCGGTTTACGATTTTTCATGTTCACAATGCAAAAACCGCTTTGAGGTTTACTTATCCTATGCGCAGTATGACCAGCACCAGACCGTTTGTCCAAAGTGCGGATCAGCAAATGTGCAGCGAGTAATCCGGAAAGTGAGGGTAAGCCGGGGTGAGGAAGGTCGCCTGGCTTCTCTTGCGGATGAGGACAATCTCAGTGCTCTGGACAGTGATCCACGCGCCCTGGGCAAAATGATGCGCGAAATGAAAAATGAAGTCGGCGCAGATGATCTTCCCGGAGAATTTGATGAGGTCGTCAGCCGCCTTGAGAAAGGACAGACACCCGAAGAAATTGAACGGGAGATGCCCGATCTGGGCGAGGAATAAAACAGTTCTTTAATAATTCATACGTTGAATTTGGATGGGGTTCATTTTACTGTCCGCTGCAAATCGTCGAAGGAATTCATCCGAGCGATCTGCCGCAGGAAGCCCGCCAGTGAGGGAGAGCTCTCTCGCAGGGCGCGTACTGCCGGTCCAACCGGGTCTTCGCCCGCTGCACCTACCGGTACATCGGCATAAGCTCCATGGAAGGCAAAATACGCCTGGTTGAGTTTGCGGATCATGTAACCATGTTCCACAAACACAATTCGCCGCTCTTCCATATACGCTTCCGCTTCTTCAATTTTCCCCTGCGCCAGCAATTCATCCACAGTCACCCTGGTAAGATGCATTTCATGATTGAAATCAAAACTCTCTCCATTGGCTGTCTGCAACGATGCCACTTTTTTTCCCGCTCTTCCGCTGGCAGATAACTGTGGATAATACCTCCGCAAAACTGCCGCGCTGATCTCATTGCCCACAATGGAAGCCGTGGTTTCGTTCATCGTGCGCAGCTCAGGGGTTTTGTCATAATTTAAACCTAACGGTCTCAGAGTGAGATAGTTATGAGTCCATTCATGAACAATGGTATCAAGTGTCCATTCCAGGCTTGAAGCCCGTTGCACCATGGTGGGGTAAACCCCAATTCCGCCTACGTCTTCCACCAGCACGGAGGCATTCATGTACGCCGCTACTTCATCCTCCAGCCGGGTAATCTCCTCCAGGCTCAAATCCGCCAGCAGCGAAATATTAACCTCCTGCCGGATTGCATCACGCGGTGAGACAATCAGAGCCTTAGGCAGTGGGGTAGAATGAAATAATACTGGCGGCACCTGCTGCGAAAGAAACCCCAATCCTTGTTCGCTCAACACCTGCGTAACTTGAAACTGCAGAATCCCCTCGGTAAGCGCTGCCAGGTGATCCAGACTATTTTCCAAATTTTTCTGTCGGGAGAGGAATTCCGCTGCCTGTTTCTCAGGGTCAACCACCCTGGGGTCAGTGTAAAGAAAATTGATCTGCGCCTGGGTGATTTCCAGCTCGCGGACCAGCTCAAAATAACGCAGTACCACCTTCGCTTGCTGATCAGGGGACAGGTACTGCACCACATTCAGTTGCGCCTGGGCAGCTTTTTCTTGTATGGCATTGAGTGTCCAGGCGATATAATCAAACTCAATACCTCCCGTAAACAAGCGCGCCTGATCCACTGGTCGCTCCAACCGCATCACGGACCGGGTCAGTAAAAATGCCATCGCTAAAAAAATAAGGATTTGCTTGAGCCATTGATTCAAACGCATGACCAAAATTATACCCTGCTACAAAACAGGGACTTTACTAAGGAATATGGATAACCAGTATGGAAAACAAAAAATCAAAAAAGAAAGTGATTTACCTGATTGTTGCTCTCGTCGTTATCGCACTGGTGGTTTTTATAATCATCAGCAACAACGCCCGCAACCAATCTTCGGTAGCCGATTTGCAAACCACACCCGTCACACGGGGTGAACTGACTGCCTACGTTGGTGCCACTGGAACGGTGCGAGCCAACCAGACTGCCACACTCGCCTGGCAAACCAGTGGTCGCATTAGCCAGATAAATGTAAAAGTTGGAGATAAAGTAGCCAGTGAAGCCGTCCTCGCTGAACTGCTGGAATCCTCTCTGCCACAGAACGTCATCCTTGCCAAGGCGGATCTGGTAACCGCCGAACGAGATCTTGATGACCTGCTGAATTCCAACCTTGCCAAGGCACAGGCGCAATTAAACCTTGCCAATGCCAAAGATGCCTATGACCGCGCGGTGTGGTCCAGCTGGCAGGGGAACACGGCACGAACCACCGATCAAAATAAAATTGACGCTGCCCGCGCTGCGGTCACACTCGCCCAAAAACAGGTGGATGACGCTCAGGATGCTTATGAACGGGTTGATTCACGTGATGATGATGATCCTCTTAAAGCTGGTGCGCTGAGCACCCTTGCCAACGCAAGGCAGAATCTTGAAAAAGCAAAAAAGGATCTGAACTATCTGATCCAAACACCAGATGCTAAAGAGCTGGCAATTTCTGAAGGCAAAGTGGCTGTGGCTCTGGCGGAATATGAGGATGCCCAGCGCGAATGGGAACGACAGAAAGATGGGGCTGATCCCGCGGACATCGCCGCCGCCCAGGCACGCATCACCGCGCTCAAAGCCACCATCAATCTCGCCCGCATCACCGCCCCCTTCAGCGGGACGATTACAGAAGTCTTTGCAATGACTGGCGATCAGATCAACGCGGGTACCCAGGCGTTTCGTTTGGATGATTTTTCTCACCTGCTGGTGGATGTCATGGTACCGGAGGTGGATATTAACAGCATCCAAACCGGTCAGTCTGTCGAATTGACCTTTGACGCCATCCCCAATAAACAATATCAGGGCAAAGTAAGCCAGGTTGCCACGGTGGGCACCGTGGAAGGAGGTCTGGTGAATTTCAAGATCACCATTGAGATCCTCAATCCGGATGAACAGGTGCTGCCCGGCATGACTGCCGCCGTGAATGTCATTGTCCGTGAAATCAATGATGCCCTCATCGTGCCCAATCGCGCTGTGCGTCTGGTGAATAATGAGACCGTCGTGTATGTGCTCAAGAATAATACAGCGGTAAAAGTCCCCATTGAAATTGGTGCCTCATCTGACACAGTGAGCGAAGTGCTTTCCGGCGATCTTAAGGAGAAAGATCTGGTGATCCTTAATCCACCTTCCTCCATTATGGACATGAACTTTAATTCAGCACCACCCTTCTAATCAGGATAAGATGGATACCGTTATTCAAGTTCAGGATCTTAAAAAGATCTATAAAATCAGCAGCGTGGAAGTGCACGCCCTCGACGGCGTCAGTTTCACGATTCAACAGGGCGAAACTGTTGCCATCATGGGTCCCTCCGGCTCCGGCAAGTCGACCCTGATGAACCTGCTTGGCTGTCTTGATCGTCCGACCAGCGGCAGCTATACCCTGGATGGCGAAGAAGTCGCGCAATTGAATGATGATCAGCTTGCCAGCATTCGAAACCGCAAGGTGGGGTTTGTCTTTCAGAGTTTTAACCTGCTCCCACGCGCCACCGCTTTAGCCAATGTGGAACTTCCCATGCGCTATGCCGGCATTACCACCACGAGGCGTGAACGTGCTGTAGCAGCGCTCGAGTCCGTTGGACTCAGTGACCGCATGAATCATCGTCCACCTGAACTTTCAGGCGGGCAGCAGCAGCGGGTGGCAATTGCCCGCGCCCTGGTGAATCGTCCTGCCATTATCATGGCGGATGAACCAACCGGCAATCTCGATTCCCGCTCCGGTGAAGAAATAATGGAACTTCTGCTCAATCTCAACCGCGAGCAGGGCACCACCCTGATCATCGTAACCCACGACCCTGATGTGGCTGCCCATACCGGTCGTGTCATCCGCCTCAAAGACGGTCTGATTGAGGAAGGTGCATCATGAACCTCTGGCAGGCAATCACTGAAGCCCTAGAAAGCCTCAACTCGAACAAAATGCGCTCCGGGTTGACTATCCTCGGCATCATCATCGGTGTTGGAGCGGTTATCGCCATGCTCGCTGTGGGCACAGGCGCACAGGACACAATCACCGGTTCCATCAGCGGCATTGGCAGCAACCTGCTCTTCGTCATGCAGGGGAACCCCTCACAGGACCTTACCCGGGTTGAACCCCTTACAATTGAGGATGCGAGAGCCCTGCTCGACCAATTCCAGGCACCCAATGTAGCGGCGGTTGCCCCCGTCCTCAACGATACTCTCTCGCTCACTGCTGGCGGTGAAGCTGCCCGAACCACAGTTTACGGAGTCACACCTTCCTATGAGGAGGTTCGTAATTATCGGGTGACAGAAGGGGAGTTCATCACCGAAGAGCAAAATCTCGGTCGCGCCTCTGTGGTCCTTCTTGGTCCGGATACGGCTGAAAAACTATTTGGTCGCCGTGAGGGTCTTGTCGGTGAAACAATTCGGATTGAGGGGCAGCCTTTCCGCGTTAGCGGAGTACTCGAATCCAAAGGAGGCTCCTCCTTTGGCTCACAGGATGAAATAGCCATCATTCCCCTTTCTACCGCGGAGGCACGTCTCATCCGGCACAACGATAATCGCCTGGATATGCTACTGATTCAGGCTGTTTCAGCCTCCCAGGTCTCTCAAGCCAGCGAGGAAGTAAGCCAGATTTTGCGCGCCAGACACCGCACAAAGATCGGTGAGGATGACTTCACGATCTTTTCGCAGGAAGATTTCGTCGACATCGCCAAGACAATTACCGGCGTGCTGACGATTTTCCTGGGCGGAATTGCCGGAATTTCCCTGCTGGTCGGTGGAATTGGCATCATGAACATCATGCTGGTTTCCGTTACCGAACGTACCCGTGAGATTGGTCTGCGCAAAGCACTTGGCGCCCGCAAGAGAGATATCCTGATTCAGTTTCTCACCGAATCTTCCCTCCTCAGCCTCATGGGCGGATTGGTGGGTATCGGTCTGGGATGGCTGATCGCCTTCATCGTGGGGCAGATTGCGGTTGCCAACAACACCCCGTTCACACCGCAAATCAGCCTGGATGCTATTTTGCTTGCGACCATCTTTTCTACTGTTGTGGGTCTTTTCTTCGGTCTTTACCCCGCCAACCGCGCCGCCAACCTGGAACCTGTTGAAGCCTTGCGCCACGATTAAACCAACAGACTGCTGCCGTAAGATAAATTTTGGCAGCAGTCTGTTTTTTGACTTTCGCCGCGGATCTTTGATCCGGGCAGCCCATGACGATTAAAGTGGTTCTTCAGGAATCACCAGTGCCATGATGAGATAGGCTGTCGCTGTTCCGCCAGCCAGAATCAACCCCAGCACAAACCCCAACCGAATGATCGTCGGATCGATCCCAAAATATTCCGCCAGACCGCCACAAACTCCGGCAATTTTTCTATCCGTTCTTGAACGATATAATCTTTTAACTGTTGAATCACTCATTTTTTTCTCCTATGTTCGCGTTGTTAATCATACGAGAATCGCATGAGAAGGTTGCACCTTTCAAAGGGATTGTGCAATAATGTACAATGGTTAAAGTTGAAAGGATATAGAAAAGGAGGATACTATGCCTGCCAACATACGCGATGAAAAACAAAAAATAGTCCACTTTATACAGCAGGTCCCTTACCCTGAAGAAGATAAAAAGGGATGGCTCGAACAAATTGAGCAAGAGGATCTTACCGAGATTCTTTTTGATGAACTTCATGCTGGATTGATGGCTCTACCTGCGGAAAAATTTGCCAGTGATTGGGCGCGTGCAAAATTCAGCACCGATCTAACGGCGCTTACCCGCAACTGGCGTATGCATACCGCCAGACGGGAATTCAAACACGGTCGCTAACCCGGTTCACCTCAGCGCGCCTGGCGAATTCGCCAGGCGCTTCGCTTTTTAAATCTCCGGTAAAATAGGGAGAAGTATGAATCAAGAGCCTGGAATAACCAATCTTCGTTCCCGTCTGGCTTCGGATGGGATCCTTCTCCTTGCTGCCGTGATCTGGGGGATTGGTTTTGTCGCACAGCGTCTTGCCTCGTTTCATTTAGGTTTCAACGCATTTAATGGCATCCGTTTCCTCCTTGGCGGGCTTGTGCTGTTGCCCTTTGTTTACAAACGGTTGATTCAAGGTCGGCAAGGGTTCCCCTGGATGCTTTTAGCCGGGTCAATCCTCTTTGTTGCCAGCTCCCTGCAGCAGTTGGGCATCGGCTCCACTTCCGCCAGTACAGCAGGTTTCATCACCGGCACTTATGTCATCCTCGTCCCTGTCCTGCTTGCCATTTTCTGGCGTCAAAAAACTTCAATGTATACCTGGCTGGCAGCACTGGTGGCGCTTATCGGCACTTACATGTTAAGTACTGGCGGCACAGCGCTAACCCCTTCCACAGGTAGTCTCCTTCTCCTCGCCGGTTCTTTCGTCTGGGCTTTCCACGTCATCGTGGTCGGGCTTGCGGTGCGAAAAATGGATGTGATGGCGTTTTCCGTCGGTCAATTTCTGGTCTGTGGAACCCTCCACCTGATTTGCAGCTTTTTCATCGAACCAATCACCCTTACTGCTTTGCGTGCCAGCTGGCTGCCCGTTCTGTATGCCGGGCTCTTTTCTGTGGCGCTTGGCTTTAGTTTTCAAGCCATTGGTCAAAAGAAAGCTCCTCCTGCTGATGCGGCTCTCATTCTCAGCCTGGAAGCAGTATTTGCTGCCATCGCTGGTGTCCTTTATCTTAAAGAAACCATGAATCTAGTCCAGGTGATCGGAGCAATTATCATTCTTACCGCCATCATTTCCGCCCAGCTTCTCGTCTTCAAACGCGGCTGACTTTGCTTTCTGGTAAGGCGGTGCCTGGTTTTCTTGACACACCCTGACCCCTGTGTTAAAGTTGATTGGTTATCTCTCGAGGTGAAGTTTGTCCGCTCTTAATCCACAACCCCTTATCAACCGCATCCGTGTCATGCAGCAGGGACTTCCCGAAGTGGAAGCCGCCGCCGTGATCAGTCTTGACGGTCTGCTTATTGCCTCCGCCCTCCCTGAACGGATTAGTGAAGATCGTATCTCCGCGATGTCAGCAGCCATGCTTTCTCTTGGCGAACAGATCAACAAAGAAGTCGGTCTCGGTAAACTGGATCAGTTGTACACCCGCGGCGCCAATGGCTATGTCGTCCTACTTGCAGTGGGTCAATCCGCTGTCCTCACCACGCTCGTCAAACCAGAAGCCAAACTTGGCATCCTCTTTCTGGAATTACGCAAGACTGCGGAGGATCTGGCTCAATTGCTGAATGGCTCTCTCCACACTACCTGATTTCAGCTCTTCTTCCCTCCAAATTCAGTTTGAATCCATCTGACCTTTTTTCACATCCGCTGGTAGAATATCCGGAGGATTCATACGGAGCTGCAATGAGCATTGGCGTCATCATTCCGACCTATAACGAAAAAGAAAACCTGCCCCTGCTGGCAGAGCGATTGTTCACGTTACCCCTACCGAATCTCTCTCTGCTGATCATA
The DNA here is from genome assembly GCA_018056725.1 of Anaerolineaceae bacterium. GTDB lineage: Bacteria > Chloroflexota > Anaerolineae > Anaerolineales > Anaerolineaceae > UBA6107. Next base: position 70,792 of record JAGPFF010000001.1, on the reverse strand, counting down.
GATGACAACAGCCCGGATGGCACCGGTGCCATTGCCGAGGAACTGGCGCTTCAACACCCTGGTCAGGTGAACGTCATTCACCGGTCTGGTAAGCTTGGGCTGGGCAGCGCGTACGTTACCGGCTTCAAGCACCTTCTGGCTGCCAATACGGATTATATTGTTCAGATGGATGCTGATTTTTCCCATCCCCCTGAAAAAATTTTGGATTTTTACGATGCTATACCCCGTTGCGATGTAGTCTTTGGTTCCCGGTACATTCCCGGTGGCAGCCTTGACCGTAACTGGCCCGCCTGGCGCAAAGGTCTTTCAAGCTTTGGCAACGTTTATGCCCGTACCATTCTCGGTATGCCTGTCAAAGATATCACCGGCGGCTACCGCATGTGGCGGCGTGAGACCCTTGCTGCCATTCCGTGGGAACGGGTGCGTTCAAACGGTTATGTCTTCCAGGTGGAAATGGCGTACGTTACCACCCGGCTCGGCTTTCATATTTGCGAAGTGCCTATTTATTTCGCTGAGCGTCAACTCGGACAATCCAAGATGAATCTTTCCATTCAGGTGGAAGCTGCTGTGGGGGTATGGGGATTGCTGTCTCGCTACCGCGATCTTAAGCCGCTCGCTGTTCCACGTTCTTAACTCCCACGCTACGTTCAGCCGGGATCAGCTCCCCCAACTCATTCACCAGTGTTTTCCATTCCACCAGGTTTAGTGTCTGCGCGCGTCGTTCCGGATCAATCCCCGCTGCGGTGAGATAACCTGAAACTTGTTGCGTGGAAAGATGCAAACCAGCCGCCAGATTGTTGCGCAACATTTTTCTTTTTTGCGCGAATGCCATCCGGATGAGGGTAAAGAAACGGCTGCGCTGTTCATCCGTAAAAATCGATTGTGAATACAGATCAACTCGCAGTGTGGCTGAATCCACCCCCGGCACCGGGTAGAACGCCTGCGCGGGAATGATGCCTAAAATTTTTGGTGTGCCGTACACCTGCACGCTCAACGCCAGTAATGAAAGATCTCCCGCCTCTGCGCAAATCCGTTCTGCAACCTCGCGCTGCATCGTTAACACCATCCATCCCGGTTTGATTGGATTTTCAAGCAGATGGCGAATAATGGCTGAAGTAATGTAATAGGGTATATTCGCCACCACCCCATAACCGGCTCTGCCGGCAAGCTTCCCTGCGTCCATCGCCAGAATGTCGCCCTGGATAATTTCAACATTCGAATATCCACTTACCACTTCCTGCAGCACCGGGATGAGCCGCCCATCAATTTCCACAGCTTTGACCTCCCCGGCGGCTTCCGCCAGCAGCTTGGTCAGGCTGCCCAAACCGGCGCCGATTTCGAGCACGCAATCTTCGCGGGTCACGCCAGCCTGCTGCACAATCCTTTTTAACGCGTCCTGGTCGACCAGAAAATTTTGCCCCAACCCCTTGCGCGGGTCTAAATGATGGCGTTTCAAGAGAGCCTGAACGTTCACAGCGGTATCCGTTATGGCAGCACTCCATTGAAGCCTGGCGGCGCAGGCGAAAGGAAATAGATGGTCACGCTCGTCGCTCCCCAGGATTGAAAATCAGCATCGGAATATCCAAGGTCAATCCAGTAGTTCGTGTAGGGGTAATAACCAATATCCGCAATCACCCCAACACCGTACCCTGGCACGTAAATCTTGCTCCCTTTAAACAGGTTATACCAGGCTCGGTTCACACCGATAACCCCCTTCTGAACTGGCAACCCGAGCGAGGTACCGGTGTAACATTTGCCCGCCACACCTGACCGGCAGGGCGAATAAGAAGTGGCAACAACTGTCGCTGACATGTAATAGGTAATCGGACCGTCCGGCGTATCCGCCACCAGATCGACAATTTTTGTCCCAAAATTTACTATCCTTGGCTGGGCTTCAGCGATTACCACCTCGCCTTCTTCGATGCGTGAAGTCTCCACTCCGTCTTCGTAACGCACCCGTACCCGAACCGCTTTAATCCCGGCAGCCCCTTCCTGCACGACTTTGCGGGTATTGATTTCCATGCTGGCGTCTGGCACTTCCTGCGTCTCATAGGGCAGGGCTGTCTGTTCCAGAACCAGCTCTTCCATCACCCGCACCACCCGGATAGCACCATCCTGCGGGATGGCTTCTTCAGCTCCCGGAGTAGAGTAATCCAGATCCTCCAGGCTGATACCGGCATCGGAAAGCGCTTCTCCAACGGTTTCGGCTGCGCTGTAGCCCTTCACCTCCATGCCGTCCACCTGAATCGTCAACGGTCGACCGTAAACCACATCCACCTGTGAATCTTCAGTTAAAGGTGCCTCAAAAGGAATCGAAAGACCATCCCCTGCGCGGACAGAAATCCCCGCTTCTCTCAATGCGCTTCCCAAGTCTGTAGCAGATGTGGTCAGCTGCACTTCTTCCCCATCCAGGTAGATCAATAATTCGTGGGCAGGAAAATACTGCAGTACCAGATCCGATGTGGTGGGGAGAGAGGCATTAAGGCTGACCTCAGCGCCCTCCAGCAACACCCGGTCTGAGGCGTTAACCGCCAGCCCTGCCCCGGCGAGGATTTCCTTCGTTGAGTTGGAGGAGCTCTGAAGGGTGATTAAATCCCCTTCCGGTTCTACCCGAATGCTCACCTTACGGGTATGGTTTACTTCAATGGTATCCGTTTTTGAAAGCCAGCTTTGCGCTGCAGGAGATACCTCATCTCCCGCGGCAATTTCGATCCCTGCGGAACGGAGCGCCCCTTCAACTCTCAGCGCCCGCGTGTGGAGGGTGACGGGCTGACCATCAATCCTCGCCGTGACATCGCGCCCCATCAAAAGATACCCCAGCAGAAACCCAATGACCGGCAAGCTGACCAGGATTATCTGTTTCATTTTTAGTTTCATAACAGAAATTCTAACAGATTAACTGCCCGGTTTACCTTTCGGTTGTCTGCGCCTCCCGGTCTGGTTGATAATTCCTCCAGATTAGGATATGATTATTTTACGAACAATTCGATTCATTCTTCAAGGAGGTAAAAATGGCGACGGTTGCTTCGATCCTCAAAGAGAAAGGGAACAAAGTTTATGGGGTCTCTCCAGACACCACTCTTGTCGACTGCATCAAATTGATGTGCGAGAAGCAGATCGGCTCCGTGTTGGTGATGGACGGAGAGAAGGTAGTGGGCATCTTTTCCGAACGTGATTACGCCCGGCGCGGCATCCTGCAGGGGAACAATGAGCACACAGCGGTAAAGAAAGTGATGACCGATAAAGTGTATTATGTTACTCCCGAACAATCGGTGGAAACCTGTATGGCGCAAATGTCAGATAAACGCATCCGCCACCTGCCGGTGATGCAGGAAGGGAAAGTGGTAGGTGTGATCTCTATCGGTGATGTTGTTAAATCGCTCTTGCAGGATAAAGACACATTGATTAAGGGATTGGAAAATTACCTTCTCGGCGGCGAAATCGAGTTGTAATTCTCCCTTAGCGTCAAGCCATACCCGGTCTGGGCTGTCGTTGTGCGCCTGCACCGGGTTTTCTTTTCACCACGGCTTTATAATTGTACTTACCCATTCCTGTCATCTGCCTTTTTTTTGTTGAGGTCAAAATGGAAATTGTCCTTGCCCTGCTCGTTGTGATCTTTCTCGTTCTTGTCGTCATCGCCGTGCGCACCTGGCAGTTTTCGCGCACTGCTGCCGCAGCTTCACTCCCCTTTCCAGCGCAACTCCCCGACCCCCGGCTGGATCCCATGCTCGCTGCGCAACATCTTTCCGCTGCCATCCAGGTACAAACCGTCTCCCATGAAAATGCGGCGCAGGATCAGCCTGAAAATTTTGCGGTTTTGCATCAACTCTTCCGCCAGGAATATCCCCTCCTTCATCAACGCTTGCAATGTGAAGAACTCGAAGGCGGCAGCCTGCTCTATACCTGGTCAGGTAAGGATCCTTCCCTTGAGCCCGTGCTTTTCATGGCGCACCAGGATGTCGTCCCCGCGGATGAGCATACGCTCAACAAGTGGACTTACCCGCCTTTTTCAGGGGCGATTGCCGATGGCTTTATTTGGGGTCGCGGCAGCATGGACATCAAGTGTCAATTAATTGCCATCCTTGATGCAGTGGAGAACTTGCTTTCCGCGGGCTTTCAGCCATTACGGACGGTATTTCTTGCCTTCAGCCATGATGAAGAAGTGCTCGGTTTTGGTGCCCGCCGTATCGTTGCCCGTCTCCAGCAGCAGAACATCCGCCTCCATGCTGTTCTGGATGAAGGTACCTATGTGCTGGAAGGTGTCCTTCCTGGTTTTTCCGGTCGCACTGCCCCCATTGCTGTCACTGAAAAGGGCTACCTGTCGCTCAAATTCAGCGTTGAATCCACCGGTGGTCATTCCTCTACCCCGTCCTCCGAAACAGCCATTGGCGTTCTCTCCCGCGCCATTGATCGCCTGCAATCCAATCCTTTCCCCTATCGCCTCAAGGTGGCTCTGCCCATGTTCAAGGCTTTCAGTCCGGCGGAATCGACGATGATGAAGGTCGCATTTGCCAATCTCTGGCTCTTTGGTCCAATGGTGCGCCGACAGTTGGCTGCATCCTCCGAAACGGCTGCCAGCATCCACACTACTACCGCGCCAACGATTTTCCACAGTGGCATCAAAGATAATGTACTGCCCAGCCTGGCTGAAGCAGTGGTGAACTTCCGCATCCTCCCGGGTGAATCCGTCAGCTCTGTCTGTGACCGGGTGCGGGCTGTGGTCAACGATGATCGCGTCAGTTTCGCTCCCCTCCCCAATAATGCCTGGGAGCCCTCTCCCGTCTCCCCTTCCGACTGCAGCGCTTATCAGCACCTTACCACAGTCGTGCGGGATCTTTTCCCTGACACCACCTGCGCTCCGAATGCCATGCTCGGCGCTACCGATTCACGCCACTATCATGCCATCTCTGACCGTGTCTATCGCTTTACGCCCATCTTGGTCCATAAGGAAGACCTTGAGCGCATACATGGCATTAATGAACGGCTTTCGCTGGAAAACATGAACCACCTCGTGCTCTTCTTCTATCGCCTGATTCAGCGTTGGTCCTCTCAGGATCAATAAGACAACAACAAAAAACGGAGGCTGTTCACAATTCGCCTCCGTTTATTGTTGATTAATAAGATCAAAATTCAATGCGTGCGCGCAAAATGAAACGGTCGACCGCCCCGAACTTGTACTTGTATTCCTCATCGCCGCGCATAAAGTCAAATTCCTTTTTTCCAGCCTCGATGGAGCGCTGCAATAAATGTCCCAGCAGCACCCAGCCCGGCGAATAAGCCATATAGCGCCGGTCCAATCCTGAGTTGTAGACCCAAATCCGGTCGAGATAATCGAAACTCAGATATGCCGCGGCTTTTTGACCGTCGATGATCAGGAAGGAGAGTTGCAGGCAATCTTCTTTGAAGGAGCAGCGCATGATTTGTTTAAGCTGCACGCGCATCAGGGGGGAAAGAAACTCTTCCTTTTTTTCATCCTGTGCCATCAGCTCCAAAAAGTCATCCATGTCGTCTTCCAGCTTATTGGCATCTTCGGTGATGTAAACTTCCGCCTTTGTTTCGCCTTCGCCGGCGCGCCTCATTTTGCGGCGAATCTCATGGCGCTGTTTCTTGTCCAGCCCATTCAGGTAGGTTTCCCAATCCGCCGGCAGGGGAATATACGGGGAATGCTCCAGCTTGTGGTCAGTGTAATGCAGATCCAGCTGTTTGGACACAGATTCCAGAATCTTCAACGTGGGTGAATCCTCAAGCACATTGTAAAGATCCAGGCTCGTGGCTTTACCGTTTTCAATAAAATTGACTCGGAGATAAGCCAACAACTCGCGACAAAAACGCTCCAGATCCTCTTCTCGGCAGATGAAATCGAGATAATCGCTGATTTCAATGCTCCCCAGCAGCAATAGTTTCTTTTCATCTTCATGTTCTGCGATGAATAAAGGCGCGATGCCAATCAATTTCCCGTCCTCGCGGGCGATGAGGATAACCAGCTCGGCATCATCCGGCCATTCACCACCCCCGCGAGTTGACCACCACTCTGCCAGATATTCATAGCGTAAAAATGGCACGTGGGTAGCGCTCACGGTCAGCAGGTCGTTCCACTCTGTTGCAATGTCGTAGGAAAAATCGGTGCAGTGCGTAAACTCCATAGCTGCTTCTATTATACCTGTTTCACTCGTTCAAGTGAGGTCATCGGGTCGCAATAGATGAGCATTGCTGCGCAGCCAGGCTCGTGCTTTCTTGTACTCAGGAAAATAGTGTTCCACCAGCCGCCAGAAATCTTTTGAGTGATCGGGTTGCTGTAAATGAGCCAATTCGTGAACCACCACATAATCCAAAACCTGCGGCGGCGCCATGATCAGCCGCCAGTTGAAAGAAAGCGTTCCCCGGTTCGAACAGCTTCCCCAACGTGTCTTCTGATCACGAATCGTGATGGAACGGTAGTTCACCTTCATCTGGGCTGCCCGTTGCCTGGCGGTTTTTTCAATCTCCGCCCGGGCGAGCCCCCGCAGCCAGGGCAGCGCCAGGGCACGCCCCTCCTGTGCCCTTCCCTCCGGCACCCGCAGCAACAGCCGGTCATCTGCCTCCACCACCTGCATCCGTCCCTGCCTTCCCTTTTGCGCGAGAATCTCCACTTTTTTTACTTCGCCGCGCAACAACAGGACATCCTTCGGCAAAGTGGCGGCACGTTGTTTTACCCCGGCTGGATGATCCAGCTGTTTAAGCACCCATTCTGAATGCTGCTGCAGCATCTGTTCCGCTTCCGCCAGTCGCACTCCTTCAGGCAGTATCACCGACACCCCCGTAGGGGTCACCGTTACTCTCAGCCTCCTTGCCCGCGGTGAAACGATGATCTGGTAGGGGATCCGGCGCCCGTCAATTATCGTTACCGCTTTAACATGTCCTTTGCCATCGGCAGCCATTCCCCAATGATACCAGTCTCTCTTCGTTTCCGTAGGAATCGATCACAAAAAACCATTTGACATCCCCTCCGTCACGTTCTACACTAATTGGTGTTCATTACAAAAAAGGAGCTTTCATGGAACAAAAAGCTGGCGCGCAAATTGGTAAACGGGCTTTTCTGCAATCTGCACTCATCCTGCTGGCGTTAATGATCCTTGCTGGGATTCTCACCCTTGTCCTCCCGGCAGGGGAGTATCAGCGTTACGAATCCAACGGGCGCACTTTGATTGATCCTGCTTCGTACACCACCATTAGCCGCCCTGATTATCCCATTTGGCGCTGGTTCACTGCCCCGGTCGAGGTGTTATGGTCGGAGGGCAATCTCATCATCATTACCATCATCGTGTTTATTTTGCTTGTCAGCGGCTCATTTGCCGTTCTCGAAAAATCCGGCATTATCAATGCTGTTTTAGCTAAAATCGTCAACCGGTTTCGCTCAAAACGGTACACCTTGCTGCTGATCGTATCGCTCTTTTTTATGCTCCTTGGCGGTTTTTTTGGCATCCTCGAAGAAATTATTCCCCTCGTTCCCCTGATGATCGCTCTTGCAGTTTCACTCGGATGGGACCCACTGGTTGGGTTGGGGATGAGTGTGCTGGCAACCAATATCGGTTTTTCCGCTGCCATCACCAACCCCTTTACCATCGGGGTTGCCCAAAAACTTGCCGATTTGCCCCTCTTTTCCGGTGCGCTTTTCCGGATTCCCGTTTTCCTCGTTTTCTATGCTGTTCTAGCCTGGTTCCTGCTTACCTATGCCCGCCGTATTGACCGCAATCCCGCTGCTTCTTATGTTTATCAAGAAACACAGGCGGCAGAAGCAAAGTACAAACAGCTCGATCTTTCGGCTACAACCAACCCGCGCACGGGGAAGGCTACCCTGGTGTTTGGCATATTCCTGATCCTCATTGTAGCCGTCCTTTTTGCAGGTCCCTTCCTCCCCGGTCTTTCCGATTACACCCTGCCGATTGTCGGTCTGCTCTTTTTCGTCGGCGGTCTGGTGAGTGGTTTTGTTTCCGGTTGCGGTGTTGGTCAGATTGGCAAGGCGCTCAAGGAAGGCATGATCGGTCTCGCTCCCGGCATTCCCCTCATTCTGATGGCAGCCAGCACCAAGCAGATCATTGCCAGCGGTAAAGTGATCGATACTTTGCTGCATAATACCAGCTCACTCCTGCAGGGTACGACCCCCCTTTCGGCGGTTTTGATCATCTTCTTCCTGGCATTACTGGTGGAATTCTTCGTTACCTCCGCCGGGGCGAAGGCAGTGCTGATGATGCCCATTCTTCTTCCCATCGCGGACATGGTGGGGGTCACCCGGCAGCTTACCGTAACCGCCTACTGCTTCGGTGATGGTTTCACGAATCTGGCATACCCCACCAATGCTGTGCTGCTCATCAGCCTGGGGCTCGCTGCGGTGACCTATGGCAAATGGATGCGCTTCACTGCCCGCCTGTGGCTGGTCATTTTCCCGCTCGTTGCCCTCTTTCTGTGGATTGGCACGGTCATCCAGCTCGGACCTTTTTAACTACCCACGCAACGGTTGCGACAGAGGCCATTGGAAGACTTAAAACAGGAGATGCTACTTGACATTAATGGGAAGCGGATTAAAATATAGAATATAAGTTCTATTGGTTTTGTTAATCACTCCATCTCCGCCAGGGATTCCCATGACCCGCCTGCTCTACCTGCCGGATGACGCCACTGTCATCCAATTGGAAATCGATCTCTCTCCGGCTGAACTGGTGGCTGCCATCAATGCCGGTTTGCGTCCGCTACCGATATTGCGCGCCGCACCTCCCGGAAAGCTTACTGCCATCCAGGTCAATGCCAGTGTGATCATCGCACCGGTTCGTTTACCCGGGCGTCCGCGCATTTTTTCCCCGACATCCGATCTCTCTCGCCGCCAGCGGCAGGTGCTGGAGCTTTCCTCTCGCGGCTTTAACACTGCTGAAATCGCCGCCATGCTCGACCTTTCACGCCGCGCGGTAAACTATCACCTCGGTCAACTTCGCCGCCGTATCCGCGGTGAAATACCGGCTTATCTTAAATCCGGCTTCAACCCTGAAGACCCCCCGGATGAATCGCCTGCGCGCCAAACCTGATAGAGACCCAGCCGACCTCCCTGACCATCCGATTCGAATTCTTCCAGCAGCGTGAACCCGCCCGCTGCCCTCAATCTTGCCAGTTCCTCCCGGGTGAAGAGGTGCACATAGCGCAAGCCATTGGCTTGCTCCGCCTGATCTGGATGGTAGCGCCAGTCGAGCAGGGCATCTCCTTCCTCCACTTCGTTCTCCGAGATTCCAACCTTTGCCCAGGGTTGCACTCGCGCCAGCAGCTTTGCACTATTCTGAAACTGCCACACTGAAAGGATCATTAACCCATGCGGTTTCAGCAGGGAGGCTGCCTGGAGGATCATCTGTTCGCGTAATGCCGCCCCCGGCAGGTGATGCAAGACTGCGAACGAGACAATACCATCAAAACTCCGGGGGGTGAATTCCTTCACCCAATCGGCTTCTGCAAGGTTCACCTGCCGGAAAGTGATCTGCAGCCCTGTTTCAATGCAGCCAGCCGCTGGTAAATTCTGCGCTTCTGCCAATAATGGCAGACTAAAATCCACTCCGGTATATGAACCTTTCAATCCTGCCTTCTGCCACGCCTGAGCCAGCGCCCCGCTTCCACAACCCAGATCGAGCCAATCGCCATCCTGACCCCATTTCTCGAGCGCCCACCTCACCCCGGGTTGGATCCGCCTTCGAGTCTGCGCAAAAGCGTGCCCGAAATTCTGGTAGAATTCCTGATTGATGGAGATCAAACGATGAAGGGTATGCTGATTCATACCCCCATTATAACGTCCGATGAAAACTGAAGAACAAATGGAACAATGGCGCCAGGCGCGCCACTATACGCCTGCCCAGCTTGAGACTGCCCGCACCATCCTGGAGGATGTGCGCAGCGGCATCCGGCTGGACCGCGCTTTACGCTCTCACCCCATGCCGGATGGCACGCTGGTAGCGAAACACATTCTGGTAGCTGCCTATCACCAACTGGTGGAGGAAGGCGAATGGTCGGAGGATCCGTCATTTCTTGCCCGCATTCGCATGAAGCCGGTACGCACCCTTTCAGGTGTGACCACCGTCACTGTGCTGACGAAGGAATCTCCGTGTCCTGGTCATTGCATCTTCTGCCCCAGCGAAGACCAAATGCCGAAGAGTTACCTCTCCGATGAACCTGGCGCCGCGCGCGCATTTCAGAACCATTTTGACCCGTACGACCAGGTTCATTCCCGCATCCTTGAATACGCGGCTGTGGGTCATCCCAATGACAAGATCGAGTTGCTCATCCTGGGTGGTACCTGGAGCTGCTACCCGCGCAATTATCAAGAGTGGTTCATCCGGCGCTGCTTCCATGCCATGAATGCAGACAGCCTGGACACGGACGCTCAGCCCGCTCCTGCCCCAGAGCCCTCTCCACGTGATCACACCCCCATCAACCTCAGTGACCTGAAGCTTGCCCATGCTCAGAATGAACATGCCAATCATCGAAATGTAGGTTTGGTCATAGAAACTCGCCCTGATGAAATCAACCGTGATGAGCTCGTTTGGCTGCGCCAGCTGGGCGTCACAAAAGTCCAAATGGGGGCACAGAGTCTGGATGATCGCATCCTCGCCCTGAACAAACGGGGACATACCCGTGCTGACACGCTTACAGCGATGACACTGCTGCGCGCAGCCGGTTTTAAGATCGTGCTCCACTGGATGCCCAACCTCCTGGGAGCCACGCCCCAGTCTGACCGAGATGATTTTGCCCGGCTGTGGTCGGATGGCTTTGCACCTGACGAGATCAAGATCTACCCCACCCAGCTGCTGGAATCCGCCGAACTCTACGAATACTGGCAGCGTGGCGACTATACTCCCTACAGTACGGAAACTCTGGTGGAGCTGCTGGCGGATATCAAACCCCTCATTCCTCCTTATTGCCGCGTCAATCGCATTATCCGCGATATTCCCTCTTTTCACGTCGTTGCCGGCAACAAGCGCACCAGCCTCAGGCAGGATGTCCACCGTGAGATGCAGCGTCGCGGAACTTCCTGCCGATGCATTCGCTGCCGTGAGGTTCGCGGTCAAGCCATTGAACCAGATCAATTGACCTTTCTTGATACGGTTTATGCCCCCGCCAGCAGTGAGGAGCATTTTCTTTCCTTCAACACCCCTGAAGACCGTCTGGCAGGTTATTTACGCCTTTCTTTCCCGCGAGAAGGCGCTCCCGACCTGCAAATTCCGGAGCTGAAGAATGCCGCGATCATTCGTGAAGTGCATGTCTTCGGTCAATCCCTCCCTGTGGGTCGCGAAAGCAGCGGCGCCGCGCAGCACAGCGGGTTGGGCACCCGCCTGCTTGAAGAAGCTGCCCACATCACCCGGGAGAAAGGGCTGCGCAAGATGGCAGTCATTGCTGCTGTTGGCACCCGCCCTTATTACGCCCGCCGTGGCTTCCAGCAGCAGGAGCTTTACATGGTCAAAGAGTGGTAAATCGAGCTTCTCTTAATTAAAAAGGCTGCCCTGCGAGGCAGCCTTTTGCATGAATACAACCTGTTTTGCCGGGTTATTCGGTGGTGGTATTGAAGAACCAGTTGTAGGAATAGAACATGCCATCACTGGTTTCGAGCCGAATGGCGATGCGGTAGCTCCCTGCCAGTTCCTCCGGGATATCAAAGGTCTGGGTGAAATCTCCACCCTCCCCCGATTCATAACTGCCGGCTTCGATACCGCCAATTCCTTTCTTACCATATTCCCCCATGGTTACCTTGAAGGTTTGATCCACGGGGAAGTTGGTGCCACTGACAGTGACGGAGGTATCCTTGACCACACCATCAATATGGATAAGCGGAATACCACTGTAAGCGGGGGCAGTTGGTTCCACGTCTCCACCGGTCGCAGGCGCTCCAGTGGAGTTATTCCAGAACCAGTTGTAAGCGTAATACCCCTCCGGGCTGTCAAAGCGGATGGCGATCTTGGAACGATCCGCCAGCGCTGCCGGAATGGAGAAGGTCTTCTTTAGGCTGCCGCCTTCACCTGATTCAAAGGTGCCAACCTCAATCCCGCCCAACCCCATGGTCAGATACTCGCCCATTTTCACTGTGAAGGTCTGATCAGCTGGCAGGTTGGTGATTTCAATATCCACTGCCATATTCCGTTCCACATCCGAAATGGTGAACGTGGGATAACCGGTATAACCACCTTTATCCGTGGTGTTGCCGTCCGCTGGCGCAGTGGCATTGTAGAACCAGTTATAGGCGTAATAACCCTGCTCGCTATCCAGGCGAATGGCGATGCGTGCTTCACCTTTCAACCCTTCCGGAATATCAAAGGAAGCGGTAAAGATGCTCTTGTCGGTTTCCACTTTGCCTACCTTCTCACCGCCAAGAGCATAGGTGCCATAGTCGCCCATACGCACCACAAATTTTTGTCCCACCGGGAAGTTTGAGCCTGAAATGGTCACGCTCTTATCCACCTCGACCGATACGATCGAGATTACCGGTACATTGCTGGCAGAGCTGGAACCAATGCTGGTGAGTGCGAATGCTACCACTGCCAGCAGCGATAACCCCAAACGAAGTAACCTGTGTTGATTCTGAATCATCCTGATCCTCCTTTTTCCCATCTGTCAATGATCCCAACGTTGTCATTTCAGTATAGCAACTTCAGAAAGAAAATAAAAGAGCCAGCGGTTTACCACCTTCTGGCTCTCTTTGCGATTACGGATTGGTTACCCGGGCAGCCAACCACAATGCCACATCATCCGTGGAGTCCCCTTTGCTGCTCACTTTCAACGTCAGTCGGACGGTTTTCCCTTGCAGGGCTGAAAGATCCACATCGGCAGTGATCGAGTTGCTGTAGGTCACATCCCATGAACCCAGCGACCCTCCGCTGTCCGTGCCCACTTCGGTGTAGAGGAGCTCATAGGTTACGGAGCATTTCTCGGCTTTGTTGGCGCAAATGAGCAGGCTGCGGAACCGGTAGCCGTTTTCAATTTTGAGCTTGGGGAATTTCCCCTGAATCATGCCATCACCGCCTTTGGCAGGCACAGTGTAAATTGCACCTTCATCATCCTTGTATCCGCCAGCCAGTACGGGGGCATAGGAGCGGGTAATCGATCCATTGCTGGTATCAATCTTTGCACTCGGGCAGGAAATATCCCCCCCATTGGTGCGCCAGGATGCGGAACAATAATTCGCCACTAAATCATACACAGTATCAGGATCCTTTGCGGCGGGCAGCTTATCTACTTTGATGTTCACGGATAGTGGAACGTTGTAAGCGCTGCCAACTCCGAACACAGTGCCATTGGCGGCTTTGAGCATCCAGCTACCGCTGTATTCGCCCTTGGAGGAAGGAGCTACCATGGTCACAGAAAGATTGACCGACTCGCCTGGATCCACTACTTCCGGGAAGGCGACGGCTGCCGGTGCATCCATCTGATTGCCACCGAAGAAAAAGATCTTGTATTCCTTCGTCCACGAGCAGGTGCCCACATTCTTCACCTTCCAGGTCTTGACGAAGGACTCACCCGCATAAATTGTGCTCCAATCCTTTATGGTCACATCGTCGACAAATTCTGCCGCATTGCACGGGATGGGAACCGGTGTTTTAGTTGGAGGAACGGGTGTTACCGAGGGGGCTACCGGGGTAAAAGTGGCAATCAAGGTGCTCGTTGGTTGTGGAGTGTTGGTCACAATCACCACAGACCCGCCTGCCGTGCTTGTGGGAGCCACTTGTGTCAGTTGGGCTACCGTTGTCTCATATGCCGATTGGGTGAAGCGGGCTGAAATGGTTGCCGCCGCGATCGTTTCAATCTGGGCAAAATCTTCGGTGGTATCACCACCGAAATAATCCGTCAAATTGCAGGCAGTGAGGGCTAATGCCAGGATCAGGATCGCGATCAACGTTTTTAACAGGAAGTTTTTCTTCATATACACATCTCCTTCATAGTCTTCCTTAAGACGAACCCGCGCATAAAAAGTTCCACGAACCGCGCAAGCCTACACTACCAGTATACAATTTTCAATCCGGGGGTTTCAAGTGGGTTATTGAACGCGAAAGAAAGTGGTGTTTACCCCATCCAACGTCAGAATCAGCTTATTCTCTTTGATGCGATAGGTCATCCGTTGTTCGGGAATGGTGCCATCCGCTGTGCCCAGAAAGATCAGCACATCCGGATCCTCTGTTTGATATTGAAGGGTCAGGCTCGAGTCATTCAGACTCATCACCACTTCACTGTTATCCGTCAATTCCATAATCATCCCCGAGTTGGGTTCCTTCCAAACCCCAATCAACGGATCCGAACTGCCGCAGGCAGTGGTAAAAACGGCAATCAGCACCAACCCGATCATTAACCTGACAAATCTGCTGCGAAACATACCGGAATCAATCTCCCTGCAAAGTTTACCACGCCTGTCCCCCCGGTAGGGGATTCACTTTATCGCGCAAAGGGAATATGACCTATTACCCATGACAGAAGAGTAAAAACGAGTATACTGAAAAGTTGGTTATTGGTACGAGTTCATACATTACGAGGAGTTTACCGATGAAAAAAGTGATCGTTACCACCGATTCGACTGCTTATCTTCCGCAAAAATATATTGAGGAGCTTGGCATTGAGGTAATTCCCCTCACCCTCAACTGGGATGGTGTGGATTACCGGGATGGCATCGATATCCTCCCCGATGAGTTCTACACCCGGCTGGCAAAAAGCAATACCCTCCCCACCACCAGCCAGACCCCCGTAAGTGTTTACCACAATCTCTTCCAAAGACTTTTAGACGAAGATTACGCCATCCTTACGCTGCCCATCAGCTCGGGCATCTCCGGTTCCTATTTCTCCGCCGTGCAGGCGCGTGAAGAATTTAAAGATGCTCCCATTGAAGTGCTCGATACTCACCTTGTCTCGATGGCATTAAGTTTTCAGGTGCTGGCTGCAGCACGCGCTGCTCGTGACGGCGCTTCGCTTGAGGAATGCAAGCGTATCGCACAAAAAGCCTATGAGCACATTGGCGTCTACTTCGTTGTGGATACCCTGAAATACCTGCATGCGGGGGGACGAATCGGTGGTGCCCAACGTTTTCTCGGCACCTCTCTCAACATTAAACCCATTCTCGAGATTCGTGATGGCAAGATAGAAGCTGTCAAGAGCGTTATTTCATTAAATAAAGCGATCGATGCTATGCTCCAACTTGTGGAGAAGGATATCAACGGACGATCCCCGGTGCACATCTCCGTTTTTCATGCCCTGGCGGAAGACAAAGCCCGCTCCATGCTTGAGGAAGCTACCCGTCGCTTTAACGCTGAAGAATCCATCCTTAGCTATGTCAGCCCGGTGATCGGCAGTCACGTTGGTCCCGGTACACTCTCCATCGCTTACATGGCTGGCATGTAACCAACCACTGCCCTCCTCACCCCGCTCTTGGCGGGGTTTTTTTATTGTTTGGGCTATAATCAAACCACATCACCTCAAAGGAGGATGGATGCCTGAAGGTACTTTCTTTTTCCCACGCGGGTTTCTTTGGGGAACCGCCACAGCCGCTCATCAAGTGGAAGGAAATAACACTAACAACAACTGGTCGCGTTGGGAAAACGAACCCGGGCGTATCCTTCAGGACCAGAAATCCGGGCTCGCCTGTGATTGGTGGGGCGGTCGCTGGGAGGAGGATCTCCAGCGTGCCCGCGACAGCGCACAAAATGCCCACCGGCTATCCATAGAATGGAGCCGTATCCAGCCCGAACCCGACCGGTGGGATGAAGAAGCACTTTCCCGTTACATTGAGATCATCCATTGGCTGAAAAAAAACGGCTTCACTCCCATGGTCACGCTTCATCACTTTACCGACCCATTATGGCTCACCGATCTCGGCGGGTGGGAAAATGAGGACACTCCCGCCCTTTTCGCCCGCTTCGTGCGCCATGTAGTTTCCGCAATTAAAGGGGATGTATCCTTATGGATTACCATCAACGAGCCAAATGTATACGCTCTAAGTGGCTGGGTGGAAGGCGTTTTTCCGCCCGGCAAACATGACCTTGGTCTTGCCGCACGTGTTCTTGCCAACCTCATCCGCGGGCATGCCGCTGCTTATCGCGTCATTCATGAACTTCAACCGGATGCTCAGGTTGGCGTTGCCACAAACTATCGCAGTTTTTCGCCCGCCAATCCTTTTAACACCCTCGACCGTCTGCCACTCACGATCCAAAATCAGATCTTCAATCGCGCATTTAACAACTGCCTCTCAACCGGAAAGCTCAATCTGGTACTTAAAAAAATCACCCTTCCCGAAGCTGCCGGCACCCAGGATTTTATCGGTTTGAATTATTACAGCCGGGATATCATCTCTTTTGACCCGTTCCTGCCCGGAGAAATGTTCGGTCGGCGGCGCCCACCACGGGGGGCACTCCTCAGTCCGACCGGTTTTATTGCCAATGTTCCCGCTGGAATGTGGGACGGACTTAAGTGGGCGCATGGATACGAGCTGCCCATCTATGTTACAGAAAATGGCATTGAGGACGAAGCGGATACTCTTCGCCCGCGCTACCTGATTGAACATTTGCACCAGGTCTGGCGCGCTGCCAACTTCAACTGGCAAATCAAAGGCTATTTTCACTGGTCCTTGATTGACAACTTTGAATGGGAGCGCGGCTGGACTCAACGCTTCGGCTTGTGGGGGCTTGATCTTGCCAGCCAGCAGCGCATCCGCCGCACCAGCGTGGATGTTTATGAAGACATCTGTCAAAGAAATGGCATTTCCAGCAAAATGGTCGCCCGTTTTGTTCCGGAAATATTCGATTCGTTGTTTCCATCCAATTAATTCACGCTCAGGAGGAAAAATGGCAACTAACCGCTTTCTCAGTACAGATTGGATGACTGCCGCTGAAAAGGTGCTCCGCGCCGGTATCAGCCCGCAAACCACCGGCAGCACGGATCTCTCCATCGCCATGACGGTAGAAAACTGCCCGGAGGGTCAGACCAAGACGCTTGTTGTGGAAACTGCGCAGGGCAGCCTTAAAACCTTCCGCCTGGCGGGTCCCGAAGCGGTGAAAACGGAGTTCGCATTGAGCGGGGATTACCGAACTTATGAACGCGTGTTCAAGGGGCAGCTCGATCCCGTCAACGCGGTCATGAATGGCGACCTCCACTTTAGCGGCAATGTTTTCAAAGCCATGGGGCTGGTTAAATCATTGCAGCCCTTCTTTACCATCATCGCCCGCATTCCCACCGAGTTTTGACCCCGCGCTTTCAAGCGCCCCGCCTCCCTCGTGGTCAATGTGCTGATGCGGGTACTTTTTAGATCCTTACCAGTGGCGCTGGAAAACACTTCGATCCCAATCTCAATTTAAACCCGGTGAATTGACTCCTTCCATACAATTGAAGGATCCGGTTTTCAGACAAAATGCAGTGCATTTAATACCGGATGAGAGGATTCAATTTTTGTTAGATAGGATGATGATTCGTCATTCATAATTGAGAGGGCACGTCATTAAGCCACATAGACCGCACACCACACACCTTTCAAATCCACAAAATCATAAGTCTACTCTTGACATTCTGGTATAATTTTTGCGGCTTAAAAATCCCCCCAGCGTAAAAGTCAAATCGTTATTACTTTCATCGCGGGTGAGGTATGCCTGCTGAGCCCATATTATTAATAGTGAGTTTGAATGACTACAAACATAATTCGTGAATTTCCAAACAATTTTAACCTTCCCCGCCGCATCGATGGACTGACCCGGGTTGCTCATAACCTGTGGTGGGCATGGAACCAGGATGGTCAGCGGCTGTTCAAGCTGATTGATCCCTTATTGTGGGACAACGTCTCCCACAATCCGGTGGCTTTCCTGCACCAGGTGGAACGCCCCATGCTCAATAGTGCCGCGGCACAGCCCGCTTATCTTGAGTATTACGACCGTACGCTCGCTCGTATGGATGCCTATCTGGCACAGCAAGACACCTGGTTTCATACCACCTACCCCAAGATCACAACGGACACCATTGCTTATTTTTCCTTTGAATTCGGCTTGCACGAATCTCTTCCGGTATATGCCGGAGGTCTGGGTATCCTTTCAGGTGATCACCTCAAAGAAGCTTCCGATCTCGGTCTGCCTCTGGTGGGGCTGGGTTTCATCTACGACCAGGGATATTTCGTCCAACACCTTACCGAGGATGGCTGGCAGGAGACGCGCAACGCCATTATCGACTACAATCAGCTCCCGCTCATTTCCCTGCTGGATGAAAACCACGCACCGCTCACTGTTTCCGTGGAACTTCCGGGGCGCAAGGTCTTTGCACGCATCTGGGAGATGGCAGTCGGTCGTGTGCGGCTCTATCTGCTGGATTCCAATGTTGAGCAAAATTCACCCGCTGACCGGCAATTGACGGAGCGTCTCTACAGCAATGATCTGGAAGTGCGCATTTCGCAGGAGATCCTCCTGGGTATGGGCGGAGTACGCGCGCTAAGCCGGCTGGGTTATGATCCCTCCGTCTGGCATATGAACGAAGGACATTCCGCATTCCTGGCGATTGAACGTATCCGCGAGAAAGTCAAAAATGGCGTCGAATTCCGCGATGCCTGGGATCAGGTGAAGATTTCCAATGTTTTCACCACCCATACGCCCGTTCCTGCCGGAAATGACCAGTTTCCGCTGTGGCTTATCGACAAGTATTTCGGCAACATCTGGTCGGAATTGGGTCTCACGCATGACCAGTTCATTGACCTCGGCAGGCAGACCCAATCCTGGGGTGAATCTTTCGTCATGCCGGTTTTGGCACTCAAGCTTTCCGAGCGCGCCAATGCCGTCTCGGAACTTCACGGCATGGTTTCTCGCCGCATGTGGAATTTCCTCTGGCCAGACCGCCAGGAAGAAGAAGTTCCCATCCGTTATATCACCAATGGCGTTCACACCCACACCTGGCTTGCCAGACGTATGGGCATGCTGTTCGACCAGTTCCTCGGCGAAAGCTGGGTGGATCACATTGAGGACCCGGCATTCTGGAACAGCATCCAGAACATCCCGGATGATGAATTATGGTCAATCCGCCGCCATCTCAAGAACAAGCTGGTCAACTTCGCCAACGAGCGCACCCGCATTCAATGGCAAAACGGTCTGCTCACCCCGTCTCAGGTGGTGGCAGGAGGACTCTTCCTGGAGCCATACTCGCTGACCATCGGCTTTGCCCGGCGTTTTGCCACTTACAAGCGTGCCAACCTGATCTTCCGGGATTTCGATCGTCTCATTTCGCTGATCACCGACCTTCATCGCCCGGTGCAGATCGTTTTTGCCGGTAAAGCTCACCCCGCAGATGAGCCGGGCAAGCTTTTGATTCAACAGGTCTATCGCGCTGTGAAGGATTCACGAAGTGCCGGTCGCCTGGTCTTCCTGGAAGATTACGATATTAATGTGGCACGCTATCTGGTGCAGGGAGTGGACGTCTGGCTCAATACGCCGCGCCGCCCCAACGAAGCCTCCGGCACCAGCGGCATGAAGGCAGCCATAAACGGGGTGCTGAACTTCTCCGTGTTGGATGGATGGTGGCGGGAAGGTTATAATGGCAAAAACGGCTGGTCTATCGGTAAAGACATCGATTATTCCAACCCCGAAGAGCAGGATGCCGCCGATGCCGAGAGTCTCTATAATACTTTGGAGAAACAAATTATCCCGCTCTATTATGACCGCAATGAAGAAAAGATCCCGGTGGAATGGCTGAAACTGGTACGTGAAGATCTGCGCACATTGATCCCCCAGTTCAGTCTGCGGCGCATGCTCAAGGAATACACCACCGATTTCTACCTGCCAGCTATGCGCAAAGAAAAAGCAGCCTAAAGGAGGTTATCATGGAATACCTTTCTGATCCCCATGCCTGGCTTTTTGCCCTGATGATCTTTGCTTTGCGTGTCGCCGATATGTCACTCGACACGATCCGCGTCCTATTCGTGGTGCGCGGTAAAAAAGGCATCGTTTGGGTGCTCGGATTTTTCCAATCACTCATCTTTGTAGTAGCCATCAGTTCAGTCCTTACCCAGCTCGATAACATCCTGAATGTGCTCGGTTACGCCACCGGTTTCGCCACCGGTAATCTGGTCGGCATGTTGATTGAGCAGCGTCTGGCGATTGGTCATATTCTGGTTACAATCATCAGTTCCAACCGCGGCGCCATTATTGCTGAAAAGTTGCGTGCCGGTGGTTACGCCGTCACTGAAATCCCCGGTCGGGGCAAGAATGGTACCGTCTTTGAGCTGCATGCCAGCGTCTTGCGCAAAGATGTGCCCAATGTCGAGACCATCGTCCTTGAAGCCGACCCTCAGGCATTTGTGACAGCCGAGGATGTCCGTCCGGTAAGGCGGGGATTTTGGCGTGCCTGATCGTGTAAGGATGATTAATTTAAAAGGAACCCGGCATTTCAACCGGGTTCTTTATTAATAGCGCGACCTACCTATTCCTCACGTTCACGCAGGTGGGGGAATAACAAAACCTCGCGGATATTCTTCTGACCGGTCAACACCATCACCAGGCGGTCGATGCCCATGCCAAACCCGCCTTGAGGTGGCATACCATAGGACATTGCCTTCAAATAATCCTCGTCCATGGGGTGTCGCTCCTCGTCATCCGCTTCATACTCCCGCCCCATCTCCAAAAAGCGCTTCTCCTGCTCCAACGGGTCATTCAGTTCGGTGAAGGCATTGCACAGTTCCATTCCATTGACAAAGCCCTCGAACCGTTCTACGGTAGAGGGGTCACCCGGGATATTCTTTGCCAGCGGGGAGATATCCCGTGGATAATCATAGAGGAAAGTCGGTTGAATCAGCGTCGGCTCGACGTATTCCTCGAGCAGCTGACCAATGAGCTTGCCGCGGGCTTCGCCCTCTTTCACCTTCAGACCCCGGGCGAGCATCTCTTTCTCCAGCGTTTCCGCATTGGGGTGCTGCTGGATATCGATGCCAGCAGTTTCTATCAGGCTCTGGCGGAGGTTGACCCGCCGCCAGGGTGGGTTAAAGTCTAGCTCCCTGCCATCATACATGACCTTGCGCGTGCCCAGCACCCGGTCACAGACGTAAGCAATCATCTGCTCCGTGAGCTCCATTACCTGCAGGTAATCGGCGTAAGCCCAATAGAATTCGAGTTGGGTGAATTCAGGGTTATGTTTGTAGGACACGCCTTCGTTTCGAAAGTCCCGCCCGATTTCGTACACCCGATCCAATCCACCTACCGTCAGGCGTTTTAAGTAAAGTTCGAAGGAAATGCGCAGATAGAGTTGTTGTTTAAGTTGATTGTGATAAGTTATAAAGGGCTTCGCCGCTGCGCCGCCATAGATTGGCTGTAAGACAGGCGTCTCGACTTCAAGAAAGTCGTGTTCATCAAGGAAATCGCGCAGGGCGCTCACCGTGCGTGTGCGCGTACGAAAAATCTTACGCACATCCTCGTTTACCGCAAGGTCAGCGTATCGTTGACGAAAACGGGTTTCGGGATCCGCCAGGGTGGCATGTCGGATCACCTGACCATCCACCACCTCATCCTTGGCTGCCGGCAGGGGTGTGATCGCCTTTGCCAGCATTTTAAAGGCACATACCTGCAGGCTGATTTCGCCTGTCCTCGTGCGGACGAGGTCACCCTCCGCCTGGATGAAATCACCGAGATCGAACTGGTCTTTAAACCGCTGCATTTCCGTTTCACCCAGCTCGTTGACCCGGAAAAACAATTGAATGCGTCCGCTGGCATCTTCAATATGCGCGAAAGCCAGTTTGCCCATCAGACGCACAGCGCGCAACCTGCCTCCAAGCACTGCTGTGAGCGTTACAGGGTTGCCTTCCGCCTCTGCCATTTCAAATCGACCAATGGCTGTGGCGATAGTCTGGTTCACTTCTGTTCGCGTGGGGTATGGTTCAAACCCTTGCGCGCGCATTTGCTCCATTTTTTCAAAGCGAATTCTTTCCAGGTCGTTCAATTCCATGAGGACATCCTTTACTTAATGAATAAGCCTGCCCGGGAGGATTTTCGGGGGCAGGCTTTTACTCTTCCAGAGAATGGATCACTCAGAGATTGCGGCTGTGTGACCCCCGTTCCTCGTTACAGGTCCACCTTGAGCACCTGAACAAAGTAAGAACCCGCAGGAGCATCCACCTGCACCCGATCACCCACACGCTTCCCCAGAAGGGCGCGTCCCATCGGTGACTCATTTGAGATCTTGCCTGCGCTCGGGTCTGCCTCGGCTGCCCCAACAATTTCGTATTCTTCCGTTGCGCTGGAGCCTTCCTCCTGCAGGGTTACTTTATTCCCAACTTGAATAACTTCCTTGTCCACATCGGAATCATCCACCACGCGCGCGGTCGCCAGCAAAATTTCCAGTTCTTTAATGCTTCCTTCCAGGAATGCCTGTTCGTTTTTCGCGGCTTCCAATTCAGCATTATCCAACAGCTCACCGCCTTCAATGGCTTCGTGCAACCGCTGGGCTACTTCTTCCCGCCGTGTCGTGCGCAGGTATTCAAGTTCTTCTTGAAGTTTTTGATACCCCTCAGATGTCAAGAATGAAACTGGCATGTTTTTTTCCTCACTTTGTGATTACGTGCCTTCAGAGAATTTAAATGATGTTTTCTTGCAATGAAACCTGTATAGATAGGAAAAAATCACTCCAAAACCGGAGCGATTATTTAATGCGAGAGAAGATAAATCTCTCTGAATTGGAAATACTATATCATAAATCAAAGGTGAATGCAAGCGACCCTATATGGTCGTGGGGATTGCCTTCGCAGCTTCAGGGCAGCGAAATGCTTGCGTTCGAAAGATGTTTTTCCATGATGATGGCGTCTTCACCGCCCGAATAGTACCTTTTCCAAATCTCCACGCTTCGATAACCATGTTTACGGTACATTTGCTGGGCAGCCAGATTGGATTGACGCACGGCGAGTTTCACTAGAGGCATGCCCATTTGATCTTCGCAGGCAGCCAGCAATCCTTCACCGACGCCCATGCGTCGGTATTCCGGCAGCACCGAAATCGTGGTGATCCAGCCGGTAGCTGTTCTACGCCGAATGTCGCCTCCGACAAATCCGATCATTTGGTCGGCGTAAACCGCCTTGATACGCACACTGGCAGGAAGGATTAAGGCACCGATTCGCTCAAGCAGCGGCCAGGCATCCAGCGGGAAACATACCCGCTCCATTTCACCTAGTGCGCCCAGATCGTTTAAGGTGGCTGTCTGAAAGGTATAGAATCGATCCCTGTCCTCCATAAGGTTATTATAACTAAAAGCGGGTTGGATTTCTCCAACCCGCTTCAACGTATCACGTTAGATCGTGGTTATTCTTTCCCCTTCTTGACGAAATCACTCATCAGGCTGGTGAATTCCATCGGGAAGATGTACTTTGTGGAAGGACCGGCAGCCATATTCTTGAGAGTATCAAAGTATTGCAGGGTCATGGTCTTCTGGTCAATCTCTTTGGCAGCAGCATAAATGGCTTCCAGCGCTTTCTGGTAGCCCTCAGCCCGCAGCACCTGGGCTTGCCGTTCGCCTTCGGCTTTGAGGATGGCAGCCTGTTTTTCACCTTCCGCGCGCAGAATGTTCGCCTGCTTCTCACCCTGAGCCACGTTGATCGCCGCTTCCCGGCTGCCGGTGGATTCCGTCACAACGGCACGGCGGGTGCGCTCGGCGGTCAATTGCCGATTCATGGATTCCTGCACATCCCTTGGCGGGACGATTTCACGGATTTCAACGTTGGTCACTTTCACACCCCAGCGCTCTGTCACTTCGTCCAGGCGGGCGCGTAAGGAAGTGTTGATCTTCTCCCGTTCGGAAAGCACACCATCCAGCATGATGCCGCCGATGACGGAACGCAGCGTTGTGGTCGCAATCCCTTGCGCCGCAAGTTCAAAGTTTTGCACCTGCAAAACGGATTGCACTGGATCAAAGACCTTGTAATACCAGAGAAAATCGATTGAGATGGGAGCATTATCCTGGGTGATTGAGGTTTGGGCTGGAATCTCACGCACCTGTTCACGCAAATCAACCGATACCGGGCGGTCTACAAAGGGGATCAAAAGCACGAGACCCGGTCCCTTGGAGCCGATACAACGTCCAAGCCGGAAAACCACTATACGCCGATATTCCGGTACGATTTTGATGGCAGCAGCGAAGAAGACAACCAAAAGAATGATCACCACGCCGATCAAACAGTAAATCAAAACATTTCCATCACCTAACATAGTTCCTCCTCATGGGTAATAAATGAAAATACACTAATCTTCTTTTTCCACCGGTTCCACCAGCAGTACCAAGCCATCGCGACCAACCACCTTCGCCAGGCGACCTTCGCGGATCGTTTTTTCGCTCCGTGCGCTCCACTCCTCCCCTGCCACATAGATTGTCCCGGTATAACGAATATCGGTGCGCGCAATTCCAATTTGTCCATCAAGCGCGGAAAGATCCTGTGAGGGCTGTAAGCGAAGAGCTTCGAGACCTTTGCGGGCAACAATCCATAACAAAAGCACTGTGATTACACTCATCAGAGAAGCCAGAATCGGATTGATCGCCGGGGCGCCTGTTTCCGTTCGAAAGAGAAAAATTGAGCCGACAAGGATGGAAAGGATAGCTGGAACCAGGTAATACCACTTCTTAGTACGCCGCAAGGCGATCAAAAATGGAATCACGCCGATAACGAGCAGGATCAACGCCCACAGATTGATCGGCTGTCTGACCATGGCGTAGCCGGAAAACAAGATCGCCAGTAGGGCTCCAGCTTCGAGAAATCCCGTCCCGGGGGTAAATAACGCCAATACACCCAGGATGACACTGATTACCAGAATTACATAAGCAACGTTGGGATCAAGGAACAGATTCATGGAATCCTCTCATTTACGAATTCATTATACACGACTCATTAAAACTTCCAA
The DNA here is from genome assembly GCA_018056725.1 of Anaerolineaceae bacterium. GTDB lineage: Bacteria > Chloroflexota > Anaerolineae > Anaerolineales > Anaerolineaceae > UBA6107. The sequence goes on along the minus strand of JAGPFF010000001.1, from coordinate 45,917 downwards.
CCAAAGGTTTTCCCGGCGTAAAAACTGCCATATTGTATACGATGCACTCTCAATAAAGTTGTTCCTCTTTCAGAGATTTGTTATCCCGAACAATAACCAATATAATGATGCGATGAGAATGCTTGAAATCTTCGCTTTCTTGTGAAATAATATTCCTACGATGATGACCGTTGGAGAGTGACGGGAGGGAAAGTGAATTTAAAAGACCTATTCCCTGCTTTTGAGGCAGCCTACCAGGCGATGACGGCAATTTACGAGCCGGTTTTTGTCGAATATAGCAGCCGCTTCAACCTGACCCCACAGGATTTATCCCTTCTTACAGTGGTTCCCGCTTTTGAACCCACTCCGGTGAGCGTTACCCTGCTCAACATCAGCTCTCCCTACACTGCGCCAGAGCTGTATCAATTTCAACTGGACAATCTAACAGATGCGGGAATACTCAATCAAGTCGCTGAAAACGAATATCGAATGAGCCCGCAGGGTTTGGACGTTTTGAAGTCCACCCTTAATGCGATTAATTCCACACTCGGTGGCATTCAGTCTCTCCCGGTTACAAAAATGATGGATTTGGCGAGCCGGTTAAAAGAGCTAGCCGACACCTGCCTGACCGCGCCTGATCCCCCGGGAACCTGGTGCATCCAGCACAAACGCCGGCTGGATCCCGGATCCGGGTCTCCAATGATGGTCCGGGTCGATCAATTCCTCGCCGAGTTGAGAGCGTTTCGCGATGACGCCCACCTGGCTTCATGGCACGGGATCGAAAGTGATGGTCACGCCTGGGATATTCTTACGTATCTATGGATTGAGAAGGAAAGTTCTTTCGAGTCCATCTGCCGGGCGCTCAAACGCCGCGGGAATCTTCCTGAACGCACTCAGCAAGCCGTGGATATGCTTGCCCAAAAAGGCTGGCTGACAAAAGAGGATAGCATTCTCCGCATTACTCCCACCGGTTCAGAAATTCGCCGGACAGCGGAAGCCACAACCGATCGCTTTTACCTGGAGCCCTTCCGCCGGTTCCCTGAAATTGAACTGGAAAAAACACTGGAATTAATTGAAGAACATCGCCGCGGGCTTCCTGTTCGCTAGACTCCAGAGGGCAGAAAATAGAAAAGGATTGAATGATGACTACCACTATTAAATGGTTCGGGCATGCTGCCCTGAGCATTAATACCGCCGGCAAACAATTGCTGCTCGACCCCTACTTCACCGGTAACAGTCAAACCAAACAGGATCCCGGGCAAGTGTCTGCGGACTACATCCTCATCACCCACGGGCATGGCGATCATGTGGGCGATGCCCTGGCAATTGCCAGTCGAACTGGGGCAATTCTCATTTCCAATGCTGAAATCTGTACCTGGTTTGCGGCGAAAGGGATCAAAACTCATGCCCAGCATCTGGGTGGTGGGTTCCATTACCCTTTCGGCTACCTTAAATTAACTTTTGCCCTACATGGCTCCGCCCTGCCCGATGGTTCAAACGGGGGCAACCCGGCTGGGTTCCTGCTGACCACGCTGGAGGGGAAAAAACTCTACTTCGCCGGCGATACCGGTCTGTTTGGGGATATGAAATTAATCGGTGATGAGGGGCTTGATCTGGCTGTTCTGCCAATTGGTGATAATTACACGATGGGACCGGAGGATGCCTTGCGGGCTGTGCACCTGTTGCGCCCGCGGTTGGTGATTCCGATTCATTACAATACTTTCCCGCTCATCCAGCAAGATGCGGTGTCGTGGGCAGATAAAGTCAGAAAAGAAACCGCAGCCCAGGTGATGGTGCTGCAACCCGGCGAAGCAGTGGAGATCGCCTGATCAGGGTATCCTCCCCAGATAAATTTTTCATCCTTAAGTTTTTTTGGCATCATTCATGCAACAATATCTCCGAACCGCAATAAATTGCGTGGAGGTATTGGAATGGATACAATTCTCGAATTACTCACAACTGCCGGTAAATTCCTCGTTGGTCTTTGGCCAGTGATGTTTATCGGGCTTCTTTTTGGCATTGCCAAACGGCGCGACGGATTTTCCACCATGCTGCGCACATCTATCAAATCCCTGGTGATTCTGTGGGTGTTCTTTGCCGTACTGCGCGCGGTGTTTTACTTCCTGAAAATGGAGACTTTCCAGCTCATTCCTGAACCCGCCAATTCTCAATACTTCCTTCTGATCGGGATCTTCCTTCTGCCCTTTGCCTTTGCGATTGTCCTCGAAGAACAGCGGAAACACCACATTATTAAATCCATTGATGATATGCAAATCCTTTCACCATCGGAATTTGAGAAATTGGTGGCGAAAACGTATCGTGATCAGGGCAACCGGGTGGAAGAAGTCGGATCAACCGGTGATCACGGGATTGATCTGATCGTGCATACCCGCAAGGGTGAAACCGTGCTGGTGCAATGCAAGAAGTATCGGGGCAAAGTTGGGGAACCCGTGGTACGAGATTTTTATGGCGTGCTTCGGGCTTCCAATGCCGATGCTGGCGCCATCGTCACAACAGGACTGATTACCCCCCAAGCCAGGCTGTGGGCTGAAGGCAAACCCATCTTCCTTTACGACGGACGTGCCTTTCTTAAAGTGATTGAAGCCACCCGTTTTCGCCGTTCTTTGCCTGATGAAGCGCTGAAAGAAGAAGAACCGGAATCCAAACCTCAAGCCATCCGCCCCACACTGCAACCTGCCGCCGTCCCTGCCCCGGCAGCCCATTCGGCTGTGGTCTTCTCCCGTCAGGATGCCTATTCAGACGAGGTTACACTGGCAGATAAGGCGCCGTTTATGAACCTCACCGTAGAGCCAGATTGCCCGGTGTGTGGAACGCCGATGATTCTAAAAACCACCCACCGTCCTTTCCTCAAACCCCGTAAGACGTTCATTTGTTCCAACGCACCGGAGTGTAAGGAGACCTTCCCGGCAGATTAATCTTTCCTTAATCAGTGTACGGAACCATTTATTACAAAAGAGCCCCCGCAGGCTGGTTCAACAGCTCTGCGATAAATTCACCGCGAGGCGTATCGTGAAAGTGGGTATACCCCCATTTTTCATACGGATAACCCCGACTTGCGGCTCGTTGATGGGCTTCCTCTGGGAAGAGATAAGCTGTTATGGATTCAGCAAAGTCCTCGAGGGAATTAAAGTGTCGGTCAATCCCGCAGGGTGGGGGCGGAGAACCCGCCCTGTACCAGAGGAATTGCCATGCAGGGAATACCTGATGGAGGGCTTTGAATGGAAACCTACTGTGGGTGAAGGCTTTCATCTGCCGTGAAAGTTGCCAGTGATAAGCCGCGTCCAGTGAATGCGCCAGTTCGTGGGTCACAGTCCATTCCGTCAGGTTACGCGGGTTTAAGTGAATCTGGTTGCCTTTTTGAAAATTATTTCCACCCTGCTGATTCAGTAAAACAAGGTAACTCCCATCCCTTCCGCTGCTCGCAAACAAAGCAGAGAACCGGTCATAGAAGCGGAAAACCGCTTGGCGAATTACCATTTCTACCTCCGGCGATTCTTCCCCTGCCATGCTGAAGGAAATTTCACGATTATGGAAGGTTAACTTGATGCTATTACCAGACATGCAATCGACCCTTTGAGCGGAGCATGTCCGCTCTATCTACTTAAAGCGATTAATCCGAGTGCTCCTTCTCGTTTTTAATCATATCACTTCGCCATCAATCCTCACCTTTGTGCCCGTTCCCTCCACAAACCAGCGTCAATGGGATTTTTGATAGGTTTTGCCAGTGTGTGACCGTTAGTATTGAAGCCATAAGGAGTCCTCCTGAAGAATATGGAACAACATTCATCCAAGTTTTACCAACTCCCGCTCTTTAACCGGCTGGAAATCCTCGCGGAGGAAGCGCATCTGACCCCGGAAGAGTTGATGACTCTGGATGGCAGTCATGGGCTGACTGTCGAACAGGCGGATCACATGATCGAGAACGCTATCGGCGTTTACAACCTTCCCCTGGGCGTGGCGCGTAATTTTCTCATCAATGGTCATGACGTCATCGTTCCGATGGCGATTGAAGAACCTTCAGTGATCGCGGCAGTTTCTTTTATGGCGCGCCTGACACGTGAGGGTGGCGGTTTTACCACGCAGTCGACCCCTCCGGAGATGATCGGTCAGCTACAATTACTCGATCTTTCCGATCTTGCCGAGGCGAAAGCCAGAATTCTGGCAAGACGTGAAGAACTGATGGCGCTGGCGGCACAGGTCGACCCCGTCCTTTCACGTTTTGGCGGGGGTCCACGCGATCTTGAAGTGCGGGAGATCCATGATTCCCCCATCGGTCCATTTTTAGTCCTCCATCTTATTTATGATGTTCGCGACGCCATGGGCGCCAACGCCATCAACACTGCACTGGAACAAATCGCTCCACTCGTGGCGGAAATCAGCGGTGGACGTCCGCATTTACGCATCCTTTCCAACCTGGCAGACCGGCGGTTGGCAAGTGCGGAGTGCACCATTCCGCTTGCCTCGCTGGGGTTTGGGGCTTATGCGCCTGAAAAGGTTCGTGATGGTATCCTCGAAGCATGGGCTTTTGCTGTGGCTGATCCCTACCGTGCCGCCACGCATAATAAAGGCATCATGAATGGTGTGGATGCAGTGGTGATCGCAACCGGGAATGACTGGCGAGCGGTGGAAGCCGGCGCGCACGCTTATGCCGCCCGCGGGGGCTGTTACACCAGCCTGAGCAGATGGGAATCTGATTCCAACGGTAACCTGAAAGGATTTCTTGAAATGCCGATGGCAGTGGGTATTGTTGGCGGAGCCACGCGGTCGCACCCCACAGCCAAAACCGCCCTCAAGATGATGCAAGTTGCCTCCGCTTCAGAACTGGCACAAATCATCGTGGCGGTGGGGCTGGCTCAGAACCTGGCAGCATTGCGCGCTCTTGCCACCGAGGGGATCCAGCGCGGTCACATGAGCCTCCATGCCCGTCAGATAGCGTTATCGGTAGGCGCAGTTGGAGAAGAGGTAGAACGGCTCGCCCGCCAGCTCATTCGTGAGCATTCGATCCGCGCAGATCGGGCGGCACAAATTCTTCAGGAATGGAGAAAATAACCGGATGAATACACCACATAACAAATCCCTTTTATTACGAACGGACCGCAAAACCGGAATTATCGGGTATGGGTCCTATATTCCCCGCTATCGCCTGCCAGGCAGCGAAATCTCGCAACTCTGGACGGGCTCCCCCAAAGGCTCCCCGGTGCAGGAAAAATCCGTTGCCGGGCTGGATGAAGATGTCATTACCATGTCCATCGAAGCAGCCCGGAACGCGCTGGCGCGCGCGGGAATCAACCCGCAGGAACTCCGCGCCGTGTGGGTAGGGTCAGAATCCCACCCCTATGCCGTGAAACCCAGCGGCACCATTGTGGCGGAAGCCATTGGCGCTTCAAATCACATCCAGGCAGGGGATTGGGAATTTGCCTGCAAAGCTGGCACCGAGGCGATGGTTGCCGCGATTGCTCTCGTTGGCTCAGGCATGGGACGTTACGCCATGGCAATTGGCATGGATACGGCGCAGGGAAAACCCGGTGATGCGCTGGAATACACCGCCAGCAGCGGTGGCGCGGCGTTCGTTATCGGTCCTGCGGAAGAAGCGGCAGTTCTTATTGAAGCCAGCTATTCTTTTGTTTCCGACACGCCCGATTTTTGGCGCCGTCCCGAGCAGAAATATCCCGAGCACAGCCAGCGGTTCACCGGCGACCCGGCTTACTTCCGCCATGTGGAAACCGCCGGACGGGTATTGATGGATGAATTGGGAATGACCGCAGCCGATTTTACCTATGCGGTATTTCACCAACCCAATCCCCGCTTCCCGATGAAAGCTGGAAAAGACCTTGGCTTCAGTGATGAACAACTTTTGCCGGGTTTACTCGTGCCGAAAATCGGTAACACTTACGCTGGCGCCACCATGATTGGTTTGAGCGCGGTGCTGGATATCGCCAAACCCGGTGACCGTATTTTGCAAGTTTCTTATGGCTCAGGAGCTGGATCCGATGCCTTCTATCATGTGGTAACAGAGCGTATCGAAGAACGGCGCGCGCTTGCCCCGACCGTGGCAGACTATCTCGCCCGCAGGACGGAGATCAACTATGCCACGTACGCCCGCTTCCGCGGCAAAATTGACATGGACTGAGGAGCACGCTATGACTGAAGTTGTCATTGCAGGAATCGGTCAAATCCCGGTCGGCGAGCATTATGATCTTAGCCTGCGTTCAATGGGGGTCAGAGCGCTGATGCAGGCAATTCATGACAGTAGAGATCTCAAGCCCGACGCGCTATATATCGGGAATATGCTGGCTTCGATGATTTCGCACCAGGCAAACCTTGGCGCCCTCTTCACTGATTATGCCCACCTTAATGGGGTGGAATCCTATACCACGGAAGCTGCCGGTGCCAGCGGAGCTGCCGCGCTGCGCCTTGGCGTTCTTTCCATCCTCAGTGGTTACGCCGACACAGTTGCCGTGCTGGGCGTGGAAAAGTGGTCCGATCTGCTTCGGGAGGAAGCTGAAGCCCGGTTGACCCAGGAAATGGATTTTGACTTCGAAGCCATTCCCGGGCTCACCAGCTCCGGTCTTGCCGCTCTGATCCAGCACCGTTATCTGCATGAACATGATTTATCCTCCGAAGCTCTGAGTGGTTTTGCTCTCCTGGCACACGCCAATGCAACCTCCAACCCCAATGCTTTTCATCGCCAACCCCTTTCAGCCGAAGCCTACAACCGTGGAGCTCAAACCAGTGATCCCTTGAACCGTTTTGACGGCGGATCGTACGCCGATGGGGCGGCTGCCGTCATTCTCACCCGCCTTGACCGGCTCCCGGCTGATTACCCTCATGCGATTATCCGGATCGCCGGGACCGGCGCCAGCAGCGACTCGCTTTCCTGGCATGACCGCTACGAACCTCTTTCCTTCAGCGCGGCGGCAAACGCCGTCTTTGCCGCAACACAGCAGGCAGAGGTCAAGCCTGAGCAGATCAGTTTATTTGAACTGGATGACGCTTTTTCGATTTATGCTGCGCTGACACTGGAAACATGCGGTATGGCGGATGTCGGTCGATCCTGGCAGCAGGCGCGGGATGGCGACTTTGCGTTGAGCGGTCGTTTGCCGCTGATGACAATGGGGGGCAGTCTGGCACGTGGAAATGCCATCGGTGCAGTTGGTGTTTACCAGATTGTGGAAGCGGTGACCCAGTTACGCGGGCAGGCAGGTGCCAACCAGGTGCCAGACGCGCGTAGAGCGCTTACCCTTTCATTGGGAGGCGCGGCATCCACAGCCATTGCCCATGTTCTTGAAAGAGTGAGCGATTAAGTAAAATTCCAGCTTCTCGGAACAAACCTGATAGGAATTGATAGCATTCGACCTCTACACTTATCATCGCACGTGCAGGAAAGGAACGAAAAGGAGTCATAATGGAAAATCCACGCTACTGGCGAATGAAAAAGCAACGCTACAGCCTCATTGGAGAGGTTTGTCCGCATTGTGATGCGAAAATATTCCCTCCACGCGATGTTTGCCCGGAATGCGGCGGTGAAGCCAAAACCGAGTACGCCTTCAGCGGAAAAGGCAAAGTGTATTCTTATACCGTCATGCGCGAAGCTCCAGCAGGGTACGAGCAAAATGCGCCCTACACCGTGGCGGTGGTGGCGCTTGATGAAGGTCCTATGGTCACGGCGCAATTAACCGATCTGGGCAACGAGCCGGTGAAGATCGGCATGCCGGTGGAAATGGTTACCCGCCGTCTGCGCGAAGATGGCGAGAAAAAGGGGATCCTGGTCTACGGGTATAAATTCCGACCGGTGATAAGAGCGTAAATGGATTGAATTTTTGATTTGAAGCGCCTTTCAGAATTGGAAGGCGCTTTTTATTTGGTAAGAAAACCTCAAATTTGTATAATGAAATAGGTGGAGTAAAGAAAAGACAGGGTGGTTATTCTATAAGAAGTTAAATCTTGCTCAACGTCTTTATCCACTCCCGTCCATAAGCAGGTTGCGCAAGCTGTGGGGGTATCATACGCGAATGCTAGTATTGTGGTCCATACTTCTAAAGTTACTGGAGGGCGAAATAAATTGAACAAGTTCATTCAGTTCTGCCAATTTTTTGGCCTAAACCCGATTGTCGCACTAATGATGATTGTTTTGGATGTCATGCTATTCGGTACAGGAGGCTTAGCCGCATCCTGGCCCATTTCTATCCCCATTGGGATAGTTGCCACAATTATTTGTGTGCTAATTCAAAAAAATGCAATGCGAGAACAGTGGGGATTAGCTATCGGCAAGGGCTTGTTTGTTGGTTTACTGACAGCTATTCCCACCCCGATACCATCTCTTCTCACTGCAACCGGTGGAGCGCTTGGAACAGTAGCTCTCATTGCTATAAGTAAAAACTCCACTGGGAACGAGTAGGAAGAGTAAAAGTCTGAGAAACACTGCTTAGGGCAACTCAATCAAACATAGTCACCGCACAGTTTACCGACCTGGGCGACCAGCCCGTGGAGATTGGCATGCCGGTGGAGATGGTCACCCGCCGGGTGCGACAGGATGGCGACAAGCCGCGGACCGAGTCGGATGTACGGGTACAAGTTCCGACCTGTGATGACCCGCCCGGTGGCGGCTGATTAAGAGATCGATTTGAGCATCGAAGCGCCTTCCAGAGATGGAGGGCGCTTTTTGTGTTGGGGCATATAATTAGCCTTGTAAAAGCGGTGGTTTTAAAACCGAGCCCACCCTACCGGCTGATCAAGAAGTTTTTTGGGTTTTTGAGGGGAGTGATCGGTCATGGCTGTTTGACTTTGCCAAGCTGAATGTTTAATATTTTAAGATTTGTTGGCTGCTGATCGTTTGAGATAACCTATTAAACTTGCTTTACAGCATATCTCAGATTTTTCAAAATTCATATAATTAATAAGTAGGAGGCAATGCCAAAATCCCAAAGTAGAAAGGATGAGCCATGACAGAAGAGGCAGCAGACGAGGCAGCAGTTGAGCTAACGGTTGCGTCCACATCACATAAGTCCGGCAAGGGAATTTATATTGCAATTGCCATCATTGCAGTTTTTGTGCTTGCGTGGGTATTAATACGTCCTGGAGTTTTTACAATACAACCCATTGGCGCACTTCCCGAAGGCATAACTTTCATATATCATTCACGTAATCCAGAAATGCCCATTTTCTCATCGCCTGATGGTCTATGTCTCCAAATAGAAGGTGGAGTTTCTCTTCTTTGTCGAATGGCAGCCATAAGTGCGTCTTCCGATTTAACTGACCGTATCATTTTGAGATTGCCTTATAGTCATTGGGCATATCTCCAATCTACGGGTGGCTTGGAATTTGAAAAATAAGGAGAAATCATGAAAAAGAATCTTCTCATCACAATAATTTGTACAGGCATCGTGTTTATAACATCATGTGCTCCATCTGCATCCCAAATTCAGGATGCTATCAAGCAAACACAAGCAGTTTGGACGCCTGTTCCGTCATACACTGCCTTTCCTACTTACACACCACCAGCCACTATTGCAGTTGAAATTACTCGAATAGTGATAGTTACTACAACTTACACGCCTACGCCTCTCTTTACGCCGACTATAACTTCAACCCCCACAATTACAAGTACACCGACTGAAACGCCCAACCCTACACAAACTGCTCAGGCTAAGTTGATCGCCCAATTACGCGCTGACAAAGAAGATGGTTTTTATTTAGTTAATATTGATATTGCACCTGGCATATGGCGTTCAACGGGAAATAGTGATTTTTGTTACTGGGCAACTACATCCAAAACAGGAGATATTATTGATAACCATTTCGGTATGTCAGGTGGGACGGCTTATATATCACCCAGTGCCTTTCAGGTTGAATTTAATGGCTGTGGCAAATGGGTCTTTGTTTCTGCACCTTAAAAACAATGGTGTTGAGAGATAAAACCCGGTAAAAAAATAGTGTACCTAACCCGTGGTTTTCTGTGGCGTTTTCGAAAGTTTTCTACGCGCTGGAAGCATCCTGCTATTAAACCTGGTACATATCCGCAAGTCATCATAAAACGCTCCCCTGTTTAGGCGATACTCTCACTCTTTTACGCAGACCGAGTCGGATGTACGGTTATGCACAGCACTCCCTATGTTCGTAAGTTCCGACCGGTGATGCAGGGGTAATGTGGTTTGTGATTGAGCCGCCCTCCGAAATTTGGAGGGCGTTTTTGTTTTCTGTCAGTAGAGGTTATTTGTATAATTGCAATGTAGGACAAGATGAACGAATTCATGCTGCTCATACAATCGGAATGCAAAAGGGTATTCTTCCCGTTAGAAGGAGAGTGAAGATGGACCGCTGGAAGTACTTTGACATCACCCACCATGAACACGTTTTCTGCAACCCGATGAGTGTTGAGAAATTTGAGGAACTCATCGCTCTTTTGCGCCTTGAACCTGGAGCACGGGTGCTTGAGATCGCCACAGGGAAGGGCGAGTTCATCATCCGTATGGCTGAACGATACAAGATTGCAGGAACAGGGATTGATATTTCGCCATACCATATTTCGGACGCAGAGAAAAAGTGCAAAGAACGCATCCCGGATGCTCAGTTGACGTTCGTGGAGATGGATGGGGCGAATTTTAAACCGGAAAAGCCGGGATGCTTTGACCTGGTCGCCTGCATTGGAGCGAGCTGGATCTTTGGCGGTCATAAAGCAACCCTCAAGGCGCTAAAAGAGATGGCAGCTCACAAAGGTTGGGTGGTGGTGGGCGAGCCATACTGGCGGCAAGAACCAGTAGTAGAGTATTTGGAAGCCATCGGAGAAGAACGGGGCTCGCTTGGAACGCACTATGAGAATGCACAGGCAGGGCAAGAGCTTGGGCTACAACTGGTCTATACTTTGGTAAGCAACCCGGATGATTGGGACAGATATGAGGGGTTGCAGTGGTATGCAGCGACAGAGTGGGCAGACAAGCATCCAGAGGATCCTGATGTGAAGGAGGTGTTGAAACAAGTCAGGGAGAATCGGGAGAGCTACTTGAGGTGGGGGCGGGAGACAATTGGTTGGTCGATTTATGTGTTCAAGAAGGATGGCATTACAGCAGATTACGTGCTGACCTCACCCGCCAGCACCCATATACCGCAAGCCAAGAGCTGATGATTGTTCCCTGCTCCACGCAGACCGAGTCGGATGTACGGTTATGCACAGCACTCCCTATGGTCGCAAGTTTCGCCCGGTGATGCAGGGGAAAAGGCATCCTGTAGAGCAAAAATAGGGTGCCTCTTCAGTAAATGGGAGCGACTTCTTATGCTCGTTTGAATACTTCCCTCTTAACCACTGGCGCTTCGATCTGCAAAAGAACGCTGTCATCCTCTTTTCACCATGAGAGACCAGTGAAGTACCATACCCACCCCACCGCCTGCTCTTCGTGTAATCTTCCAGTGAAGGTTCAAAACCGGCGCATTATCTTAAATTTTCCGTAAACCTGTTGACACGCGGCAAAATTGAATGTATCATCAGAATAGAATTGAGAGCGCTCTCATACCTCGAGGAAAAATCCTTTTCAATGGAAAAATTAACCCTTGAAGATGTGGCAAAACTGGCTGGTGTACACCGCTCAACTGTATCGCGGGTGATCAATGATTCCCCAAACGTGAGCCCTGAAGTCCGCAAACGAGTGCAGAAGGTCATTCAATCCACGGGCTATCAGCCCAATGCGGCAGCGCGCTCGCTCGCTTCCCAGCGTTCTCACATGATCGGCTTGCTGCTTCCACGCAGTGTTGCCTCATTTTTTACTGATCCGTTTTTCCCTCACTTAACCCAGGGCATCGCGTTTGGTTGCAACAACAATGATCTGTCTCTTTCCCTTTTCCTGGCTGGTAACCGTGAGGATGAAGAAAAGATTCTCCCGCGTATTTCGCGGCGGGGATTCCTGGATGGGATCCTCATTCAGGCGGGTCGCCCGGATGAATTAATCATCGACCGGCTTACCAGATCCAATCTTCCTGTAGTAATCATTGGGCGCCCCTTTGTTGTGGATGGTCTCAGCTTTATTGATATTGATAATGTAAGCGCGGCGATGAAAGCAACCCAACACCTTTTGAATCTTGGGCGCAAACGGATTGCCACCATCACTGGCAATCATGACAGCACCGTAACCGAGGATCGTCTCGAAGGCTACCGAAAGGGGTTGCGCGCAGCCGGTTGTGAACCAGGTAATGAGTGGATTGTGGAAGGTGATTTTACCGAGGTGAGCGGCTATTTGGGGATGAAAACCCTGCTCCCCCTTGCGCCGGATGCAGTATTCTGCCAATCAGACATCATGGCTGCCGGAGCAATGCGCACCATTCAAGAGGCAGGCTTGCGTGTGCCAGAAGATATCGCCCTGGTCGGGTTCGACGATATTCCAATCGCCAGACAATTAAAAGTGCCATTGACCACGATCAAACAGCCAATCACCAGGCTTGGGGTCAAAGCAGTGGAATTACTGATCGATTTGATCGAAAACGGTACCAAACCAGCTAGACGAATCATCTTAGATACCGAATTGATCATACGCGATTCGTGTGGAGCAAAACTACTATGAGGAACACGCTTGGGTAAATTTTTTTATACTTTTCATGAGACCGCTCTCAAGATGTTCTGATGAGGAAAAGAGGAGGTGATTAAACACAAAATTCTGTCGTCCGTATGGATCGATCCACAAAATATCCTTGAAGGAGAAAAAAATGAAACGCTTTACCATGTTGTTTTCTGTTGTTCTGATCGCAGCAATGCTGCTGGCAGCCTGTGCCACACCGGCACCGACTGAAGCCCCGGCAGTAACCGAACCCCCGGCTACCGAAGCACCCGCAGCAACCGAAGCCCCGGCGACTGAAGCCCCGGCTGAAGGGAAAACCGTTTTAAATGTCTGGTCCTTCACCAACGAGATTATGACCATGGCGATTGCCTTTGAAGGCAAGCATCCCGATGTCGATGTGGTCTATACGATGATCCCGATGACCAATGGCGAGTATCAGACCAAATTGATGGCTACGCTCGGCACCGAAGCCGTGCCTGATGTGGTTGCATTGGAAGCTGCTTTCGTTAAGAGCTATGTGGAAAGTGATTTCCTCTCGGACCTTTCTGATCTGATGCCCTATGCCGAAGAATTAAAAGTCTACCCATTCGTTTATGAAGTCGGCACCTATGATGGTATCGTCAAGGCATACTCTTACCAGGCAACCCCGGGCGCGCTCTTCTACCGCCGCAGTCTGGCTAAGGAATACTTTGGCACGGATGATCCTGCCCAGATCCAGGAAATCCTGAGCGATATGGATAAATACAAAGCGGCAGCTCAGGTTGTCAAGGAAAAATCCGGTGGTAACACCTACATGGTTGCCTCCAATGGCGATTTCATGAACCTCTTCTATGCCAACCGCGAGCAACCATGGGTGGTTGATAACACTCTGACCGTTGACCCAATGGTCAATAAGATGGTTGAGACGGTGAAAATTTTCCGCGACAACGGCTATGAAGCCAAAGCGACCCAATGGCAGGAAGGTTGGTTCGCCGGCATGAATGACACACTTACCGATGCCGAAGGCAACCCCAAACAGATCTTCTCTTACTTCCTTCCCACCTGGGGTCTGCCTTATGTATTAGCCCCAAATGCCAAATCAGCAGATGGCACGCATGATACCACGGGTGACTGGGCAGTCATCAATGGACCCATGGCATATCAATGGGGTGGCACCTGGTTAGGTGTGATGAAAGATAGCAAGAAGCAGGAACTGGCGAAAGAATTTGTTCGCTTCTGCACCCTGGATGAGGAGAACCTGACCAACTGGGCAACCGGAGTGTATACCAACGAATTCCTCAAAGCAATTGATCCCAACGTTCCCGAAGGTCAATATCAGCCTGCAGGTGACTTCGTTGGCAGTCAGGTTGTCGTTGAAAAGATCACCGCGAGCTTCGACGATTCCGAAATGAGCCGCTTCCTTGGTGGTCAGAACTCGTATGGTGGGTTTGCTGCGGCTGCTCCATCCGTGAATGCCCGGCTGATGCAAGGTTCGGATGACGCGATCCAGCGTGCCCTTAACGATCCATTGAACTCCTATCTTGAAGGAACGATCACAGAGGAAGAGATGTGGCAGTTATGGAAAGATGCTGTCCGCAATGAATTCCCTGATCTGATCATTCCTTAATCATTTGCTCACACTCTAAAGAATGAGTCAGTGTATTATAGAAATACACTGACTCATTTCCTAAGGAGGTATTATGAAACGCCTGAGAATAAAAAAAGAGCATTACGGCTATTTCTTCATAGCACCTTTCATTATAGGGTTTCTCTTGTTTGGTTTGTATCCGGTTTACAACACGCTAAGTTTGAGTTTGACCAACACAACTCTAATGAAAATGGACGCGGATTTTATCGGTCTCCAAAACTTTAAAAGGTTGTTCGCCGATAAGACTTTTCTGACTGCTGTCAAAAATACCTGGGAATTATGGCTGATGAACTTCATCCCTCAGCTGGGGATCGCCATGCTGCTGGCTGTATGGTTCACAAGCACCCGGCTGAAGATCAAAGGTGGCGGCATCTGGCGTATGTTCTTCTACTTGCCCAACTTGATGATGCCCGCTGCAATTGCCGCGCTGTTCTTCAGTCTGTTTTCTTTTTATGGACCGGTTAATCAGTTCCTGGTTCGCAATGGTTTTATGCCCGAAGCTATCGATTTTATTCGCAGTCCATCCACCATGCGCGGTCTGGTTGTTTTCATCCAGTGGTGGTTATGGTATGGGCAGACAACCATCATCCTGATGGCTGCTATGACCTCCATTTCGGTTTCGTTGTATGAAGCAGCTCTTATGGATGGAGCAAGCGGGTGGCAATCCTTCCGTTATGTTACCCTGCCCCTTATTAAACCGGTAATGATCTATGTTCTGGTCACCTCTCTGGTGGGTGGAATGCAGATGTATGATATTCCATACCTGTTAACCGATGGTCGGGGCAGCCCTGCCAATTCCATTTTAACCAATAACATTTTGATGTATATGCGCTTCCGCAGCAGCCAAGGCCATATTGGCGCAGCCTCTGCGGTAGGCGTGATGGTTTTCCTGATGACTACAATCGTAGCAATGTTGATTTTCTATCTGCTGCGTGAAAAACACCCCAAATCTGAGATCAAGGCGTAAGAGGAGGAAAAATGAAAACCAATTACACCTTAAATACGAAGATCCTGCGCATCCTGATCTACCTGTTCCTCATCGTCCTGCTGGTAATCACCATCATCCCGGTCTGGATGTTGATTGTGAACGCCACTCGATCGACCCTGCAAATCCAACAGGGAATCAGCATGCTGCCCAGCACACATATCGTTGAAAATTACAAAATCTTGCTTAGCAAAGGGTTGGACCTCCCGCGCGGTACAATCAACAGTTTGGTACTTGCCGGAGCCATTACCGTAGTCACAGTCTATTTCTCTTTTCTCACCGCCTACGGTATCGTCGCCTATGAGTTCAAAGGCAAGAAATTCTTGTACAATTCGATTCTTGTATTGGTCATGATCCCGATGCAACTCTCCATCATCGGTTTCTACCATTACATGGTTAAGATTGGGTTAGAGGATAATTACCTGTCGATGATTCTGCCAAGTATCGCTTCGGCGAGCGCTGTATTCTTCGCCAAGCAATACCTGGAATCAGTGATGATTCAGGATCTGATTGATGCAGGCAGAATCGATGGCGCCAGCGAGCTCGGCATCTTCCACCGCATCATGTTCCCATTGGCAGCGCCCGGAGCCTTCACCCTGGGTATTTTTACATTTGTATCCGCCTGGAATAACTTCTTCACCCCCTACGTCTTGATTACCACCCGCGATAAATACACCCTGCCAATGCTCGTGCAGACTTTGCGCGGAGATGTCTACCGTCATGAATATGGAGCCATCTACCTGGGTCTGGCGACATCCGTGGTACCCATCATCATCATCTACTTCCTGTTTTCAAGATACATCGTCAACGGTATTTCGATGGGCGCGGTAAAAGAATAATGCGGATCATGGTGGATAATTTTTTGCCAACCCTGACTCAGTAAACGGGATTACTGAAATCTATATCTAAGGTAATCATGGATCAACCCCTCACCCCTTAAGGATCATATATGCGGTTTGGTTATTTTGATGATTCTCGCCTCGAATATGTCATTACTCGCCCCGATACTCCTCTGCCATGGATTAACTACCTTGGCATGGACGAATACTTCGGGATTATCTCCAATACCGCTGGGGGGTATTCCTTTTACCAGGATGCCCGGCTGCGCCGATTAACCCGTTACCGCTACAATAACGCTCCCCTTGATGAAGGAGGACGTTACCTTTATATTCGTGACAACGCTGAAGAATCCCCATCCTACTGGTCTCCAACCTGGCAGCCCGTGCGGCAGGAGCTCGATGCTTACGAATGCCGTCACGGTCTGGGATATTCCACAATCCATTCCGAAAAAAACCACATCGATGCGCGCATCACCTATTTCATTCCCTTGCATGAAAACCTGGAAATCTGGAAAGTGGAGATCACCAATCACCGGGACCAGCAGGCGTCTCTTTCTATTTTTTCCGCAGTGGAGTTCTGCCTCTGGGACGCGCTGGATGATGCGACAAATTTCCAGCGCAACTTCAACATTGCCGAGGTTGAAGTAGAAGGAAGCATAATTTATCACAAGACGGAATATCGCGAGCGCCGCAATCACTTCGCTTATTTTGCATGTTCAGCACCTTTAGATGGATTTGATACCAGCCGTGATGCTTTTCTTGGTGCCTATCGCGGCTGGGATGCCCCACTGGCGGTTGAAAAAGGGCATACCAGTGCTTCGATCGCCCATGGCTGGCAGCCTGTCGGCGTCCACCAGGTGAATCTTTCACTTGCTCCTGAAGAATCCCGCACCCTCATTTTTCTTCTTGGTTACCACGAGAATGATCCCCAGCGAAAATTCGAGTCCGAAAATAGTCAGGTAATCAATAAGGCGAATGTCAAACCTGTGATCGCGCACTATCTGGATGAAGGCAATGCGAATCACGCCTTCACTGAATTGGCGGAATACTGGCTCAGCCTGCTTTCCCTCTTTCAGGTTGAGACACCTGATTTGCATGCCAACCGCATGATCAACACCTGGAATGCGTATCAAATGATGGTTACGTACAATTTATCCCGATCCGCTTCCTATTTTGAATCGGGAATCGGTCGCGGCATGGGCTTTCGCGATTCCACCCAGGACCTGCTGGGGTTTGTCCATATGGTTCCAGAAAAAGCCCGCCGGCGTCTGTTGGATTTAGCTGCCACGCAACTCACGGACGGCGGTGCCTACCATCAATACCAGCCCATCACCAAACAGGGCAATCATGATATTGGCGGAAATTTTAATGATGATCCACTGTGGCTGGTGCTGGCAGTCTCTGCTTATCTGAGAGAAACCGGAGACTGGTCAATCCTCGATGAAGCCGTCCCGTTCGATAACCGACCCGGGTCTGAAACTCCCCTCATCGATCACTTGCAGCGCTCGATGAACTACACTCTGGAGCGAACCGGTCCGCATGGTCTTCCACTCATCGGCAGAGCGGATTGGAACGACTGCCTCAATCTGAATAGTTTTTCGGCTACACCAGGGCAATCCTTCCAGACCGTCACCGCCAAGGATGGTAAAGTCGCTGAAAGTGTCTTCATCGCTGGTCAGTTCATTCTGGCTGCCCATGAGATGGAAGAAATCATGACCAGGTTGGGCAGGCAGGCAGAGAGCCAAAAATACGCGCTTGCCAGGCAACAGATGGAACAGGTGATTGATACCGCAGCATGGGATGGTTCCTGGTTCCGCCGCGCTTACAATGATTTCGGTAACCCCGTGGGGTCAGTGGAAAATGCGGAAGGTCAAATTTTCATTGAGCCTCAGGGCATCTGCGTCATGGCAGGCATCGGGCTTGAGGACAACCGTGCCCGCCAGGCGCTGGATGCAGTGGCAGAAAAGCTCGCCTGCGAACATGGCATTGTGCTGGTTTCACCGGCATATCAACAATATTATCTTGAACTTGGTGAAATTTCCTCTTATCCACCAGGCTACAAGGAGAATGGCAGTGTCTTTTGCCACACCAACCCGTGGATTATGATCGCTGAAACCCGCATTGGTCGTGGAGACCACGCTTTTGATTATTATTTACGGATCAATCCTTCAGCGCGTGAAGAAAAGAGCGAGATCCATCGCTGTGAACCGTATGTATATGCGCAGACCATTTCAGGCAAGGAAGCCGCCATACCAGGAGAAGCCAAGAATTCCTGGCTCACCGGAACCGCTGCCTGGAACTACGTTGCCATGACGCAATGGATCCTCGGGATTCGCCCTCATTATGACGGCTTGATCATCGACCCGGTTTTCCCATCCTCCTGGAGCGGGTTCAAAGCGGTGCGGCATTTTCGCGGTTCGAGATATGAGATCGAAGTGACACGTAAAGGTCCTGGCAACCAGGCATACATCTGTGTAAACGGTATCGATATCAGCGGTAACCTCATCCCAGTTCCAGTTGAACAGGCGAATAAAATCATGGTTAACGTGGTCATCCGGTGAAAGGCGATTGCCTATGACCACCAGGAAAATTAAATTTCAAGGGCTGCTCCTCATTCCGGCACTGCTGATGCTTTGTGGTTGTGCCCTTCGACCCGGAATACCCGTGGAAAGCACACCGGAAACGGTTCAACTCGCACCGTCCGAAGTCATTGAAAATAAAATTACTGACCTTCTGGAACAGATGACGCTCGAGGAAAAGATTGGTCAGATGACCCAGGTCGAGCGACAATGTATTCGGAAAGGGGACATCCGAAAACATTTCATTGGGTCCATATTTAGCGGCGGGGGGAGCGCACCCAGCCCGAATGAGCCTCAGTCATGGGCAGACATGACCACTGAATTTCAGGATGAAGCTCTTGCGACCCGTCTCGGAATTCCCATCCTCTATGGAATTGATTCAGTCCATGGAAACGGAGCACTCTACGGCGCGACGATCTTCCCCCACGAGATCGGTTTGGGCGCCACACGTGATACCGACCTGGTCTATCAGATCGGTCAGGTAACTGCCAGCGAAATGATAGCGATAGGTACAAGATGGAACTTTTCCCCGGTGGTCGCTGTTCCTCAGGACATTCGTTGGGGTAGAACATATGAAGCGTACAGTGAGGATACAGCCCTGACTGCTGAACTTGGCGCTGCTTACATCAAAGGCTTGCAATCTCTGCCTGCCTCTTATCCAAAAGCCCAAACTCAATCTATCTTCGTCCTTGCAACACCCAAGCATTATCTTGGAGATGGCGGTACCACATTTGGCAGCTCCACCGTCAGGTATGGTTATGCCAGCCCCGATCAGGTTTACCAGCTCGACCAGGGAGACATGAGGCTCCCCGAAGCAGCGCTGCGTGAACTTTTTCTTCCGCCCTATCAATCAGCGGTGGATGCAGGCGCGAAAAGTGTGATGGCTTCGTTTAGCAGTTGGAATGGGACAAAAATGCACGCCCAGAGGTACCTGCTGATGGATGTATTGAAAGGTGAACTGGGATTCGATGGTTTCATCGTCTCAGATTACGCAGGGATCGACCAGGTGGCATCTGACTATTACACATCTGTAGTAACCAGCATTAACGCTGGCATCGATATGAGCATGGTCCCGTGTGATTACGTCACTTTCATTGAGACCGTCCAAACAGCAGTCGAAAAGGGGGATATCCCCGTCAAGCGCATCGATGATGCCGTGCGAAGGATTTTAAGAGCCAAGCTCGAGATGGGTGTTTTTGAACATCCCTATGCGGATGAAGCGCTGATCCCTGCCATCGGATCGATTGAACATCGCAACCTTGCCCGGAAGGCTGTCAGTGAATCTCTTGTGCTGTTGAAGAATGAAAACAATTCCCTCCCCATCAAGCGCGATGCAGAGACAATTTTTGTGTCTGGTGTGGCGGCGGATGATATCGGGATTCAGTGCGGCGGCTGGACGATCACCTGGCAGGGAGAAACCGGTGCCATTCAACCCGGGACAACCATCCTGGAGGGTATTCAGGCTGCCGTATCCCCTGATACACATGTTGTGTACAGCGAGCCGGGGATTTTCGAGGGGTTCGCGGATTACGGCATCGTCGTGGTGGGGGAAATTCCCTATGCCGAAGGATACGGGGATAAAGAAGACCTGTCTCTTTCTGGCTATGACATTGATATTATATTAAAAATGCGCGAGCATGCGGAGAAACTCATTGTGATTCTCCTGAGCGGTCGACCCATGATGATTACCTCTCAGTATCCAGTTGCGGATGCCTGGGTGGCTGCCTGGCTGCCGGGTACCGAAGGAGAAGGAGTGAGCGATGTACTGTTTGGCAGTTTGCCCTTCACAGGGAAACTTTCCTACACCTGGTCGCGATTCAACGGTCAGCTTCCCATCAATAAAAACAATTCAAGCGGGTCAAAACCTTGTGAAACCCCACTTTTCCCGTATGGGTACGGGTTGGGTGAAGCAGGTAGCAAGCCCATCAAGTGGGTAGATTGCCCGGAATTTGAGGATTAGTCACCTTCCTCGAAAAAGAATATTATTAACTCAAAAGGAGCGCAACTATGACTGACTTTACCCCTAAACCCGAACACAAGTTTACTTTTGGACTCTGGACAGTTGGTTCGATCGGACGGGATCCCTTTGGCGGTCCTGTCCGTGAGGCAAAGACGCCGGCTGAACTGGTTTACCTGCTGGGAGAGGTTGGCGCTTATGGCGTAAACTTCCACGATAATGACCTCATCCCCATTGACGCCACAGCGGCTGAAGCGGAAGCGATCAAGAAAGACTTTCGTAAAGCCTTGAAGGATACCGGTCTGGTGGTTCCCATGGCAACCACCAACCTGTTCGGTGATCCTATTTTCAAGGATGGCGCCTTTACCGCCAATGATCCTAAAGTGCGCGCCTATGCGCTGCAAAAAACCATGCGCGCTATTGACCTGGGCGTTGAATTTGGCGCCAAAGTTTACGTTTTTTGGGGCGGTCGCGAAGGTACCGAGACGGATTCGAGCAAGAAAGCAGTAGACGCTATCAAACGGAACCGTGAAGCCATAAACTTCCTCTGTGAATATGCCATCGACCACCATTATGACCTCAAGTTCGCCCTTGAGCCTAAACCCAATGAACCACGTGGCGATATGTTCAATCCCACTATTGGTCACATGCTCGGCTTCATTTCCACTCTCGATCATCCCGAAATGGTGGGGGTCAACCCTGAAGTTGCCCACGAACACATGTCCGGTATCAATTTCATGCATGGCGTTGCCATGGCATGGGAAGCCGGGAAGTTGTTCCATATCGACCTTAACGATCAGTACCCCGGCAGATACGATCAGGATCTACGCTTCGGCTCCCGGGATATCAAAGCCGCTTTCTATCTGGTCAAATTCCTTGAAGATGTTGGATATCAGGGGTCGCGTCATTTTGACGCGCACGCATTCCGAACCGAGGATTATGAGGGCGTGAAAGATTTCGCCCGGGGTTGCATGCGCACTTACCTGATGTTGAAAGAAAAAGCCGCTCAGTTTAATGCGGATCCTGAGATCCAGGCAATCCTGGCAGAGATCAACAACGAAGATCCGGCAGTAAGCCTTTTCCTTGGCAAATATTCACCCCAAAAAGCGGAAAATCTGAAAGCCTATACCTTTGACCGACCGGGCATTGCCAGCCGCGGTTTGAAGTACGAACGCCTGGACCAGCTCACCATTGATTTGCTGCTGGGAATGCGTTGATTTTTGCAGGCAAGGATTGGGAAAAATGACGTTAATTCATTCTCGGCAGATGAAAAAACAGCTTGACACGTTGATCGTGCAAATGACGCTGGACGAGAAGCTCGCTCAGCTGGGCAGCTGCTGGATTTACGAGTTGCATACCAAGGGGAAACTCGATAGCGAAAAAATCACGGCGCGCTTGCAGCATGGCATCGGGCAGATCAGCCGCAACGCGGGTGCAAATGACCAGTATCCGGTTGAAACGGCACATGACGCCAACCTGTTACAATACTTTCTCAAAGAACATACGCGCCTGGGCATTCCCGCGATCATCCACGAGGAATGCTGCGCAGGATTGATGTCCGCGGGCAGCACGATTTACCCACAAATGATCGGGCTCGCAAGTACGTTTAATCCTCAGCTTGCGAACCTCATGACAACTCAAATCCGCGCTCAGATTCGTGCTGTGGGCTCTCACCAGGGGCTGGCGCCCGTGCTGGATGTAGTACGTGATCCTCGCTGGGGTCGAGTTGAAGAGACCTTCGGCGAAGACCCGACTCTGGTGAGCCAATTCGGCACCGCGTATATTCAGGGATTGCAGGGGGAGGATCTCTCCAATGGTGTCATGGCAACCGGGAAGCATTTTGTCGGTCATTCGTTTTCGCTCGGCGGAATGAATTGCGCGCCTGTGCACCTGGGCAGCCGGGAACTTTGGGACACCTACCTTGCGCCATTCCAGGCAGCCATTCGGGATGGAAAGCTGGCTGCGATGATGAACGCCTATCCGCAATTGGATGGGGAAGTGGTGGCAGCATCACGCCGCATTCTAACGGAACTGCTGCGCGATAAACTTGGCTTCGAGGGATTGGTAGTTTCGGATTATGAAGCGATCATCATGATCCACAATTTCCATCTCGCCGCTGAATCCAAACAGGCAGCCGCCGTGAAAGCTCTCAGAGCAGGAATTGACGTTGAATTACCTACTGTTGCTTGCTATGGTGACGATTTGATTAAAGCGCTGCAAGCTGGAGAAGTATCTCTGGAAACCATTGACCTTTCGGTCAGCCGCCATTTGCAAAAGAAATTTGAACTGGGGTTATTCGAGAATCCCTATGTGGATGAAGGAAAAGTCCTTGAAGTCTTTGAAACGGGGGCGAACCGCTCGCTTGCCTTCGAGATTGCCTGCCAGAGCATGGTTTTGTTAAAGAATGATGGCATCCTGCCACTCTCGCCTGGTTATAACAAACTTGCTGTGATCGGTCCGAATGCCGATTCCATTCGTAATCTGATGGGAGATTACTCCTACAATGCTACTGCTGAACTGCTTGCTGCCATGCCTGATCCGAACTCCTCTTTTGCATCCTATTCCATGGCGCAAGCAAGTACGCCTACCGTGAAAATGGTTTCCATTCTGGAGGGCATTCGCGGGAGCGTATCCGCGCAAACCGTGGTAGATTTTGCGCGGGGATGTGACATCCAATCCGATGACGAAAGTGATTTTATGAATGCCCTGGAGCTGGCGCGCGCCTCGGATGCCGTGGTGATGGTCATGGGCGGAAAATCCGGATTGGCAATGGATTGCACCACCGGTGAATTCCGCGACGCCACTGACCTTGGGTTACCCGGCGTTCAGGAGAAATTGATTGAGGCTGTTGTGGCAGTCGGAAAACCTGTCATCCTGATTCTGGTGAACGGTCGTCCGGCAGCCATTCCGCTGATCGCCCAGAAGGTCAACGCCATTCTGGAAGCCTGGGTGCCCGGAGAGGAAGGTGGAAAGGCAGTAGCTGCCGCCCTGTTTGGCATCCTCAACCCCGGTGGAAAGCTCCCCATTTCCATTCCAAGATCTGCCGGGCAAATTCCCATTTTTTACAATCACAAGCCTTCCGGGATGCATTCGAATATCTACGGGGATTATGTCGATGAACCGGCTGCTCCATTGTTTTGCTTCGGGCATGGGCTGAGTTACACAACATTTACATACCAAAACCTTAAAGTTGATCCTTCAATTGTAGATGCCGGAGGATGCATCACTATCTCCTGCGAAATACGAAATGACGGCTCACGAGTAGGAGATGAGGTGGTTCAGCTTTATCTGTGCGACGAGTTCGCCAGCATCCCCCGCCCGGTGAAAGAGCTAAAGGGCTTCAAACGTATCCAGCTTAAACCCGGTGAACAGCGTCACATTATCTTCCAACTGGATTCTCGTCAACTGGCTTTTTACGATGAGAATATGGAGCTCATCATGGAACCCGGCAAATTTAAGGTGATGGTCGGGTCTTCCTCCGAAGATATTCGCTTGTCAGGTAGTTTCGAGGTCGTCGGTAAGGATAAGTTCCCGGTGACGCAGCGCGTCTTCGTTTGCCCGGTTTCTGTAAAGTAAACGGGAGGGACAATGACAATGCAACGTACTTTGGGAAGGTCAGGGATTGTGGTCAGCGCAATGGGGATGGGCTGCTGGGCAATCGGCGGTCCTTTTTGGAGCGGAAGTGAACCGCAGGGATGGGGTGAAGTGGACGATAATGAATCCATTCGCGCCATCCATTGCGCCCTTGACCATGGCATTACGTTTTTCGACACTGCCAACGTGTATGGAGCTGGTCACAGCGAGCGAATCTTGGGGAAGGCTCTGGCTGGAAGGCGAGCGAAGGTGATCATCGCCACCAAGTTCAGCAACCTTTTCGACGAAACAACCCGTCAGGTTACCGGTTAAAGTGCGCTGCCAGCGGACATCCGCAAAGCTTGTGAGGATTCCCTGCGCCGTCTGAACACGGATGTGATTGATCTTTATCAATTCCATGACAACGGATATCCCGCTGAAAAAGCAGCACCGGTTCGGGATACCCTTGAAGGTCTCGTTGCCGAGGGAAAGATCAGGGCATACGGTTGGAGTACGGATTTTCCCGACAGCGCGGAAGTTTTTTCGCGTGGCGCCCATTGCTCTGCCATTCAACTGCAACTCAACCTGCTCGATGACAACCCGCTGCTTTTGACACTGTGCGAAAAAGAAAACCTGGCTGCCATCAACCGGGGCCCCCTTGCCATGGGTCTCCTGACCGGCAAATACAAGACCAACACCAAACCCGGTATTGACGATGTTCGAGGGATAAATTCGCCAGCCTGGATGAAATACTTCAAGGACGGAAAACCGAACCCTGAATATCTGGCAAAATTGCAGTCCGTCCGGGAGATTTTGACGCAGGACGGACGTACTCTGGCACAGGGGGCAATTGGCTGGCTGTGGGCACGCAGTGAAAAGACCGTCCCCATCCCCGGGTTCCGAACCACTGCCCAGGTTGAGGAGAACAGCCGTTCTCTTGAATTTGGTCCGCTAACCCGGGAACAATATGACGAAATCGAGAGAATCATGGAACGAAAACATGAGTGATGGATATTTTTTGGGAATTGATGTTTCGACTACCGGTAGTAAAGCACTTTTGATCGATACCGCCGGTAGTGTAATTGCCGTTGCTTCCTCTCCGCATACCCTTTCGACTCCCAAACCGTTATGGTCAGAACAGGATCCGGAAGAATGGTGGCAGGCAACGGCGCAAAGCATCCGTTCAGTTTTGCAGGCAAGCACCATCAAGCCTGGCGCTATCAAGAGTATTGGGTTGACCGGTCAGATGCATGGGCTTGTCCTGCTTGGTGAATCGGGTGTCGTATTGCGTCCAGCCATTTTGTGGAACGACCAACGCACCCAGGCACAATGCGACGAGATCCACCGGATAATCGGCAGGGAACGATTGATTCAGATATGCGGCAATATCGCCCTGACTGGCTTTACTGCCCCCAAAATTCTTTGGGTTGCCCAAAATGAGCCCGAAATTTACACTCAAGCCAGGCATGTTCTCCTGCCCAAGGACTATA
The DNA here is from genome assembly GCA_018056725.1 of Anaerolineaceae bacterium. Lineage (GTDB taxonomy): Bacteria > Chloroflexota > Anaerolineae > Anaerolineales > Anaerolineaceae > UBA6107. The sequence goes on along the minus strand of JAGPFF010000001.1, from coordinate 20,325 downwards.
TCCGCTACCGGCTTACCGGAGAATATGCCATGGATAAAGCGGATGGCTCCGGGACAATCCTTTTTAACCTCAAAGAACGTGGCTGGTCTTCTGAATTATTGTCCGCGCTTAATATTCCAGAAAGCTGGATGCCACCCACTTTCGAAGGCACTGAATTCACCGGTGTAGTGAACAATTCTGCTGCCGCTGAAACCGGTCTGTTGGCAGGAACTCCAGTGGTAGCAGGCGGAGGTGACCAATCAGCACAGGCAGTTGGCGTTGGATCTGTGGAGCCTGGCATCATCGGGTTATCGGTCGGCACAAGCGGCGTGGTTTTCGCCACAACCCCCTCCGCGCTCATTGAACCCCAGGGGCGATTGCACGCTTTCTGCCATGCTGTGCCCGGGATGTGGCACTTTATGGGTGTGATGCTTTCCGCTGCAGGAAGTCTTCAATGGTTCCGTGACACGCTGGCGCCTGGAGAGGATTTTGACACACTCATGAAGGAAGCGGAAACCGTCCCAGCCGGATGTGAAGGATTGCAGTTCCTGCCCTATTTGAGTGGAGAACGAACTCCTCACCCCGACCCTAACGCCCGAGGAGCCTTTATCGGTCTGACCTTACGACATCACCGCAGTTCATTAACCCGCTCCGTCCTGGAGGGAGTCGCTTTTGGGTTGAAAGATGGCTTTATGTTGATTCAGGAAGCTGGTCTGCCCTCTTTCACGCAAATCCGGGCTTCAGGTGGCGGCACAAAAAGTGCATTATGGCGGCAAATTTTAGCTTCGGTATTAAATTACGAACTTGTAACCGTGAACACCAGCGAGGGAGCTGCATTCGGAGCAGCCCTGCTAGCCGGCGTCGGCGCGGGAGCCTGGTCAGATGTTCTTTCCGCCTGCCACCAAACCATTCGGGTTACCGCTCGCACCCTGCCCAACCCGCAGGATGTAGTGGTTTATCAGCATAGTTATTCACTTTATCGTGACCTATATCCAGCTTTGCGGACCAGCTTTAGCAGGATGTAGTCATCCAATCTCTTAATTTTTACGAGGTGTTATGTCACATTTCATGAGTTTTCCACCGAATTTTGCTTGGGGTACTGCCACTTCTGCCTACCAGATCGAAGGCGCGGTGAACGAGGGTGGGCGCAAGCCATCCATCTGGGATGTATTCTCTCACACTCCCGGTTGCATCGAAAATGATGATACCGGTGACGTGGCAGATGATCATTATCATCGCTGGAAAGAAGATATCAAGTTGATGAAAGACTTGGGTTATAAGGCTTACCGTTTCTCGCTTGCCTGGCCGCGTATTTTACCGGATGGCACAGGGCAGGTAAACCAGACTGGTTTGGATTTTTATCAGCATCTAATCGATGAATTATTGGCAGCGGACATTCAGCCGCTGGTCACTTTGTACCACTGGGATCTCCCGGCAGCAATCCCTGGCGGCTGGCTTAATCGCACTACTGCCAACACATTTGCAGATTTTACCAACATCGTTACTCGTGCCTTTGGCGACCGCGTGAAAAACTGGAACACCATCAACGAACCCTTCTGCGCCAGTTTCCTCTCTTATAAATATGGCAGGCACGCTCCCGGAGTTGAGGATACCTCCAAGGCATTGATCGCCGCCCATCACCTTCTTTTGGCTCATGGTTTGGCAATGTCTGTGATACGCGCCAATGTCAAGGACGCCAAAGCGGGGATTACGTTGAACGAAGGTCCGTTTTACCCTGCCACGCGTTCTCCGCAGAACCTGGAAGCCGCGCGCTTCAGCGATGGCGAACTCAATCGCTGGTTCCTTGACCCAGTCTTTGGTAGGCATTATCCCGCAGACATGGTACGCGATTATGTCAAAGCAGGAGCTCTCCAATCTGTTGAACCGGACTTCATTCGCCCGGGTGACATGGAGAAAATTGCGGTACCTGCCGATTTTCTCGCATTAAATTACTATACTCGCAACAAGATTGATACCAACCAACCACCAGTTGAAGATGCAGCTCATCCCAATCCCAAACAGCATCCGGATGAAACTCACACTGAAATGGGCTGGGAAATCTTCCCATACGGTCTGTTTGAAACCATCTGCAGGGCTTATTTCACCTATAAACCTCCTGAGATCATCATCGCCGAAAATGGTGCGAGTTATTCAGACGCGCCAGACGCTCATGGCAGGGTAAGAGATATCCGGCGAATTGAATATCTGCAATCGCACATTGCAGCCGTCAGGCGGGCTATGGAATGTGGTGTACCGGTGACTGGCTATTACGTCTGGTCATTCTTGGATAACTTCGAATGGGGGTTTGGCTACGCCCAGCGATTCGGTCTGGTCTATGTGGATTACAGCACACTTGAGCGGTATCCAAAAGACAGCGCTTTCTGGTATGGCAACGTTGCCAGACAAAACGGGTTGGAGGTTGATTGACCCGCTGATTTTATGCGCGAGGTGTACAGGTGCAATTCGGCTATTTCGATGACGCTGCCAAAGAATATGTGATCAGCCATCCTGACACGCCCCTATCCTGGAGCAATTATCTGGGTAACCGTGAGTATGGGGCTGTGATCACCAACAATGCTGGAGGATACGGATTCTTTCGTTCCGGCGCGAAAGGACGATTCCTTCGTCTCCGTTTCAACAGCATCCCGATGGACCAGCCCGGACGTTATTTCTACATCAGAGATAACGAAACCGGGGAGTACTGGTCTGCCTCATGGCAACCTGTGGGTAAACCGCTGAACGAGTATCATTCCATTTGCCGTCATGGTACTGCCTATACTGTGATTGATTCACGTTACGCGGGTATCCACTCAGAAACCACTTACTTTGTGCCGTTAGGTCAGCTTTTTGAGTATTGGCTGTTGCGAATAACCAATGAAAGCAATATGCCACGCCATCTTTCGGTTTTTACCTACTGCGAATTCACCAACCAATGGGATACCCAGCAGGATCAGGTCAACCTTCAATACTCGTTGTTTATCGTAAAAGGTGAGAAGATCCAAAATGATCTGCTCCGAATCGCCATACAGAATAATCTGTCTTCGTCGCTGGAATCTCCGGAACAAAATGATATAGGAATGCAAAGCTGGATGGGTCTTGCTGGCATACCGATCTGCGGGTTTGATACCAGCCGCGAGGCTTTTCTGGGCACCTATGGCAATTACCGCCAACCACAGGCAGTGATCCAAGGATCTTGCAGCAACAGCCAGGTCTATGGTGATAACGCCTGTGGCAGCTTTCAGGTCGGAATCGACCTGAAACCTGGCGAAACTCGTGAATTGCTGGTTCTGCTCGGAGTGGGAGATGCCCGCACCATTGGGTCTAAAACCTTTGTAGAATATGGGTCCGTCAAGCGCGCTTTGGCAGAGCTGGAACAGGTTAAAAAATTCTGGCATCAACAGCTTGAGAACTTAAAGGTCAAAACACCTGACGAGAATTTTAATCATTACATCAACGTTTGGGGGTTATACAACTGTCTGATCACTTTCAACTGGTCACGGTCTGCCAGCCTGGTTTATAACGGTGAACGTGACGGGCTTGGATTTAGAGATTCCGTTCAGGATGTGCTCGGGGTTATCTCCAGTAACCCCAATCAAGCCCGTGAACGTCTCGAGTTAATGCTGACCGGTCAGGTTTCAAACGGAGGCGCCATCCCGATCATTAATCCATTTGATCATCGCCCCGGAACTCAATCCCGCCCAAAAATCGAGGATTACCGATCGGATGATTGCCTGTGGTTCTTCAATGCAATTCCTGCTTACGTAAAGGAGAGTGGCGATGGTGATTTTTATCGCAAAATCCTCCCTTACGCCGATTCCGGTGAAGACAGCGTCCTCGGTCATTTGCGCCGTGCGCTCGAATTCAATCTGGATCGAAGTGGCGTAAACGGATTGCCCTGCGGTCTGGCAGCGGATTGGAATGATTGCCTGCGCCTGGGTTACTTTGGGGAGAGTCTTTTTGTCGCTTTTCAAGTGAGGCTGGGGCTATCCGTTTATAACGAGGTTTCAACATTCCTGAATCTGCCGGAAGAGGCAGAATGGGCACGCAGGGAGCGCGAGAAACTGGACAACCACATCCAGGCTGTGGCATGGGATGGGGAGTGGTTCATCAGGGCAATCGGAGAGAAGGGGGAAGTTTATGGTTCTAAATCACAATCAGAAGGTCAGGTCTTCCTCAACCCTCAGGTTTGGTCAGTCATCAGCGGCTTTGCCACCCCTGAACAGGCAAGGCGCTGTCTGCAAACGGTGTACGACCGCCTTCATACGCCTTTCGGCTTGATGCTAACTGCACCTCCGTTTGAGCATACGCCTGTAGATGTCATGCGTGCTGTCGTGTACAATCCTGGTATTAAAGAAAATGCCGGCATCTTCAATCACACCCAAAGCTGGGGCGTCATGGCGGAATGTCTGCTGGGCAATGGGGATAGAGCTTACGAATACTTCACGGAGACAATGCCGGCTGCCTACAATGACCGCGCTGACTTACGTCAGTGCGAACCGTACGTGCATGCCCAGACCACCTATTCCATTTTCTCCCCACGGGCGGGGAATACCCGCACTTCCTGGCTCACCGGCGCTGCCGCCTGGAGTTATTTCACTGCCACTCTTTTTATTTTGGGAATCCAGGCGGAAATTGAAGGGCTGCGCATCAACCCTTGTATTCCGTCTTCATGGGAAGGATTTGAGGCGCATCGTCAGTTCCGGGGTAAATCCTGGCATATCTTCGTCCACAATCCGGACAATGTTAGCCAGGGGGTAGTCAAGTTCATTGTGGATGGCAAACCTGTTGAAGGGAACCTTGCACCTACAGACTTGCCGGGAGAAGATCACCAGATCGATGTCTGGCTGGGAAAGATCTCTTAATCCATTTTCTAATCGGCAAGATTACGAGTCTGCTGCCGTTAATCTGACAGGAGCAATAAATTGACCCTTGCCTCGCCTCCTGCAGAATAGAGCTGCAGCCTGTTAGGGGTTAAAGAAAAATTAGTAAGGGTTTCGAGAGTATCTATGAACACAATTTCCTGTTCCATAATCCCAGGTTCCATGCACCTGTCATTCGTCCGTTCAGAGATGTGAAATTTGATCTGCTCACCTTTGAGTTCGTAATTTCCTTTAAATCGATTGCATTCAGATGACCCGCTGATCTTCTGATGATGAAATCGTACGGTTAAGGTCGAAAACTCAATTAATGGTTGCCCATTGAGCTCCTCCACGCGCCAGATGCTCCCATCAAGAATATCTTTCTTCTTAGGCTCGCAATAGGTAAGCCCGATCAGGATAAGAAACATTGCTCCGACGATAATTAGCATGGGCAGATACCTTTTCATACCTCTATTTTATTGGAAATGTAAAAATCTCCAACATCACACCCACATTTTACGATTGATGATTTCGACTGCCCAAGGTCGGTTTGCAATCAGCAATGGTCACCTGTTCATTCTTAAGCTCGGTAGGAAAGGTATAATTTTCCTGATAAACTCGCACCAGGTCTCGATGAGCAATTTAACCCCCACAATTCGACCAGAAAAAACCAGTGATGAGGATACTATTTCCAACGTCATTGCCGCCGCTTTTGCCCCTTTAGACATCAGCAGCCACACCGAGATGTTCATCGTCGCGGCACTGCGTTCCTCAGGTGCTTTGACGCTTTCTCTGGTCGCAGAACTGGCAAACCGTATTGTGGGGCATATTGCCTTTTCTCCGGTGGTGATTGCTGATGGCACAATGGGCTGGTATGGGATTGGTCCGCTGTCAGTACTGCCCGCTTTTCAGCAGCGGGGCATCGGTAAGGCTTTGATGAAAGCCGGGTTGGCTCAGATGAAAGCCTCCGGCGCGAATGGGTGCTGCCTGGTCGGTCATCCTCAATACTATCGAAAATTCGGCTTCGTGAACCCTGCTGGTTTGTGGGTTGAAGGCGTGCCAAACGAAGTGTTTTTTGCTCTTTCATTCGCCGGAGTGTATCCGCAGGGTTCAGTCACCTTTCATCAAGCGTTCCAGGCAACCGGTCCCACGTCTTCTCTGGAAGATCCATCCTCAACCGCTTCATGAATCCCCCGGCAAGAGTACCGGCTTCTTTATTTCAACATCTCTTCGCTGATGGGTACGCGCACGATCTGACGCAGCATGGCAATGACGAGTGTTTCAGGCGGGTTTTGGCTGAGCAATTCGCTCGGTAACTGACCCTGAATCATTAACGAGACCAGTCCGTGAATCAATCCCCACAACACGGCTGCCTGCACGTCCGCATCCACCCCATCCTCAGCGAGAATTCCCGCAGATCGGCATTGTTCCACAATCTCTTTGAGGAGATTCAGATTGCGCTGGGAAAGTTCCACAAATTCCGGATAACTATGCTCATCCTGGATGACGCCTGAAAAGGTCACCCGGTAGTGGGCGGGAGAATCCAGACCAAACTGAACATAAGTCCAGACGGCATGAAGGAAAAGCGATCGTACATCCCCTGCATCGTTTTCCATAACGGCGGTAAGACGAGCATAGATTTGACGGTGACCGTCGGCTGCAATCGCGGCGATTAAGGTTTGCTTGTCGGCAAAATGCGCGTAGGGTGCCGCATGGCTGACGCCTGCCCGTCGGGCAACCTTCCGTAAACTTAATGCGCCTGCCCCTTCCTCTGCCAGAATCGCTATTCCGGCATTGATCAAAGCGTTTTTCAAATCTCCGTGGTGATACTTTTTTTGACCCATTTTCCTGGTAATCCCTCAAACTTGACGTCGTAAAGATTATAAAATAGAATAATCTCATCGTCCAGATCAATTTGTGAGGTGAACCGTGTCATCTTTCGAGGTTTTCAAAGAAATCGTCGTTGAGACTGCACAGGAACTTACGCGCAAGGGATATCTGATGGCTACCGGGGGAAATCTTTCCATTCGGATTCCGGGACAAAATCATCTGGCAATTACTCCCTCCAATTATGACTATATGAAAATGACTCCCGAAGACATTTGCATCCTTGATTTTGATCTTAATCCATTGGAAGGACACCTTGCCCCATCCGTTGAATCCGCCATGCACGCCGCCATCTATCAGACCCGCCTGGATGTGAATGCGGTTATCCATACCCACCAGGTATATGCCAGCGCGTTGACGTTAATTAAAAAGCCAATCCCCGCCCTTTTTGATGAACAGGTGAGGTTTCTGGGCAGGAGCGTAGAGATCATCCCCTATGCCCCATCTGGAACCGGATTTCTGAAAAACAAAGTCGCCCGGCATATCCGCCCGCCAAACAACGCCTTCCTGATGCAAAACCATGGGGCATTGGTGTTTGGTACCGACATGGAACGCGCGGTTCATAACGTTGAAATCCTTGAAAAGTGCTCCCTCGCCTACTTGATTGCCATTTGCAGTGAACAAAAGGTCACCAAAATTCCCACTGCCATCCGGGAAATTGTTCTCGGTAAACTGCGCAAGGATCAGGAGAAAGTTCTGCAAGAAGCTACCGACAAAATGGAGAGACAAAATGAGTGAGACGCAACCCTACGCCATCAGTAACTATCCCGACACAACCACGATCTATCACAAGCTTGAAAATCTTATCCGTCAGCCAATCCGTCCGGTGCGAGCCGAAAAAATGGAGGAGTTTCTGGCTTATTTTTCCGGTCGTTGCCAGCGGTCGTTGGAGCTCACGGACGAAGCCAAAAAATATATTCCCGGCGGCGTACAACACAACCTGGCATTCAATTACCCCTTCCCGATTGCCATTGAAAAAACGGAGGGAGCTTACATGTGGGATGTGGATGGAAATCAATACATTGACTTTCTGCAGGCTGGAGGTCCAACTCTCTTGGGCAGCAATTACGCGCCTGTCCGGGCAAAAGTGTTTGAATTGCTCGAATCCTGCGGTCCGGTGACCGGTCTTTTCCATGAATATGAATTGAAACTCGCCCAATTACTCAACCGGCTGATGCCCTCCATCGAAATGTTCCGCATGCTTGGGTCAGGCACGGAGAGTGTGATGGCTGCCATTCGTGCAGCACGAGCCTACACGAAGAAGAAGTATGTCATCAAGGTAGGCGGTGCCTATCATGGCTGGAGTGATTCGATGGTGTATGGGTTGCATGTACCGGGTACCGGTCGGTTGGAAGCCAAGGGGATCCCCCGCGGGGCGACTGCCTCCACCCAGGAATTCTTCCCCAATGATCTTGGCGCATTAAAACGCCATTTGGTGCTCAATCGTCTCTCAGGTGGAACTGCGGCAGTGATTGTCGAACCACTGGGTCCAGAATCGGGTACACGACCAGTGCCGATCGATTTCAATCAAAAAGTGCGGGAACTTTGTGATGAATTTGGCGCCTTGCTGATCTTCGACGAAGTGGTGACGGGATTCCGGGTAGGTTTGGGAGGTGCTCAGGGTTACTTTGGGGTAAAACCGGATTTGACCGTCTTCGGCAAATGCGTCACCGGGGGGTATCCGATGGCAGGAGGCGTCGGCGGTCGGGCGGATGTGATTCGCTCTTTTGCCGCCGGTATTGGCGGTACTGGAGAACGAGCCTATATTGGCGGTACGCTTTCCGCCAACCCGCTCTCCTGTGTGGCAGGGTATTATTCCATCCTTGAACTGGAACGAACCAATGCCCCTGTGATCGCCGGGCAGGCTGGAGACCGTCTTTCCAGGGGGTTGCAAACCATCATCGATAAATATGGACTCCCGTTCGTGGTCTATAACCAGGGCTCCATTGTTCACCTCGAAACTTCCGGCGTAATGCTGCTGGACCTGCGCCACCCGCTCCAGCTTGCCCGCGAATTGAAGTCCCGCGAGCATATGATCGAGCAGATGGGCGCGGCTTATATGTCGCAGGGATTGATCACCCTGGCGGGGTCGCGTATGTACACTTCAATGGCGGATACCGATGAAGTAATTGATGAAGCATTAAATCGCTTCGAAACTGTCCTATCAGCTTGTGCTTAAGGAAGCCAATGAATACTGACTATCAAATTTCCAGGTATCGCTGGGTGGTTCTAGCGGTTTTTATGTTCGTCAACGTTACCATCCAGATTTTGTGGATTACCTATGCCCCTATCACCGGGCTGGCAGCATCCTATTATGGAGTTACCGACCTTCAGATCGGTATTCTATCCATGTCGTTTATGATTGCCTTCATTCCTCTCTCCATTCCAGTTTCGTGGTTGATTGATACACATGGCTTTCGCCTTGCGGTCAGTATCGGGTCGTTGCTGATGGGTGTGTGTGGTCTCCTGCGTGGGTTTGCCGGCAACAACTACACCCTCGTCCTCCTGAGCACCATCGGAATTGCCATCGCCCAGCCTTTCCTGCTGAACGCATGGATGAAGGTTCCAGCCAACTGGTTTGCTGTGGAGGAACGAGCCACTGCGGTAGGTTTGGTGACTCTCTCAAGCCTGGTGGGAACTGCACTTGGCATGGTCCTTACGCCCGCCTTGATTAATCAATTTACCATCTCAGAGGTGCAAATCTTCTACGGTGGAATCGCATTCTTATCCGCTATCCTTTTCGTTGCGCTCGCCCGGGAGAAACCTGCCACACCCCCTGGACCTCCAGGCAGCGAAGTCCGCGCTCTGATGCTGGATGGACTGAAACATGCCCTCACGGTGAAATCATTTTGGATGTATCTCTTCATCTCGTTCATTGGTTTGGGTATTTTTAACGGGGTGACAACCTGGGTGGAACTAATCATTCGTCCACGAGGGTTTACCCCAACCGACGCAGGTACACTGGGAGCATTATTGCTGGCTGGCGGTGTGATCGGGGCGGTAGCGATCCCGCCCATTTCGGACAAAAAACGCCGTCGTAAACCTTTTATTATTATTGGGCTGTTGCTGACGATTCCTGGCTTGATTGGGCTCACTTTTGCCGCGCACTCATTGCTCCTGTTTGTTTCGGCGTTTGCCTTGGGTTTCTTTTTGGTGAGCATCAACCCAATCGGTATGCAATATGCAGCCGAGGTAACCAACCCCACGCCTGAAGGCACATCTAATGGATTAATTCAGCTCTTCGGGCAGGCTTCGGTGGTTTTTGTTTATATTATGCAAGCCCTGCAGGCACCAAATGGATCCTTTACCCCCGCCCTCATGCTTTTGATTGGGTTGGTGGTGATCAGCGCCTTGATTGCGACACAATTGGAAGAAAAGATTGCGTGAAACATGAGCAGCGAAAAAACCCTTCTGGCGGTGGACCTGGGAACTTCGGGGATGAAAGTTGCCCTGATCACGGTAAGCGGTAGAGTACTGGCTTGGGAAGTTGAACCAATAAATTTGATCCTCACCCCGGATGGTGGGGTGGAACAAAACCCTGAAGAGTGGTGGCAGAGTTTCCTCCGTGCATCTCGCCGCTTGCTCAACCACGACCCATCCGCTCCGGCGGACGTGATTGCCGTATGCTGCTCCACACAAGGAGAAGGCACCATCCCGGTTGATCAGAAGGGAAACGCGCTGGGCAATTGCATTTTATGGATGGACATGCGCGGTGCATCACACCTGCATCAACAGTTGCGGGGTCTGATCAACATCAATGACACCGATGTGTTGAAGTTGATGAAGTTTGTTCATCTGACCGGTGGGTTGCCTTCCAGCACCGGCAAAGACCCCGCAGCGCACATGCTTTTTATTCGGAATACCCAGCCTGAGGTTTATGAACGCACGTTCAAGTTTCTAAATGTACTGGACTACATGAATTTAAAGCTGACGGGTGAGTTCTCAGCCAGTTATGACTCGATCGTCACTTCCTGGGTGACAGACAACCGCCATCCGGATGCGATCGAGTATCACGATGGTCTAATTCAAATGCTGGGCATTGACCGTGAAAAACTGCCTGCGCTGGTACCCTGTACGCAAGTGATCGGAACCCTGCGTCATGAAGTGGCTGAATTTTTAGGCTTATCTTCTGAGACCAGGGTGGTAGCCGGGGCAATCGATACCACTGCAGCAGCCATTGGTGCCGGAGCGGTGGAATTCTATGCCCCTCACCTTTATATCGGAACATCCTCTTGGATCGCTGCACACGTGCCCTTTAAGAAGACCGACGTGATCTCGAGCCTTGCTTCCATCCCCTGCGCCATTCCAGGCTGTTACCTGCTCATTGCCTTGCAGGCTACCGCAGGGGGGAATCTCACCTTCCTCCGGGACAACATCATTTATCACAAGGATGAATTGCTTCAGGAGACGAACCTTCCAGACATTTTCAAAGTGCTTGACCAAATCGCCGAACGTGTTCCAGCGGGTGCCAATGGCGTGCTGTACACGCCCTGGATCTGGGGAGAGCGTGCCCCTGTGGAAGATCGCAGCCTGCGAGCGGGGCTTTACAATCTCTCCCTGCACAACACCCGCGAAGATATCCTGCGGGCATTTCTCGAAGGTGTGGCATTGAATACACGTTGGCTGATTGCACCAGTGGAAAAGTTCATGGGTCGCCCCATTTCTTCGATCAATATCATCGGGGGTGGTGCTCAATCCGATATCTGGTGCCAGATCTTTGCTGATGTATTGAATGTGGAAATCCGACAGCTCCTCAACCCGCTATATGCCAACGCCTGCGGTGCTGCCTGGATCGGGGCAGTGGGGGTGAAAGAAATCGAATTCAGGGATATTCCCCAGCTGGTAAAGTTTAAAAATATCTATTCTCCCAGGTTGCAAAACCGGGCAGTTTATGATGAAAAATTTGCTGTGTTCCAGCAGATTTACCACCAGATGAAAGACACCTATCACCGGCTCAATCCTCTTGAGAAATAAATTCTTCCTGAATCACGTTCAAAGGGTTCGGGGGGTTACTGCCAATCCGCCGGGTAGGTGACGTAAATAAACCGGACTTTCGAGGGTGTGCGGAATTCAATCTCGGAGCCTTTGGGGATGTAGAGAATATCCCCCACTCCTCCGCGTACAGTCTCCTCTCCCCGCAGGATCTCCAGCTCCCCCTCCAATACTATATCAATCTCGTCGTAATCAAGCTTCCAATGGAATCCCCCGTGATCCAGCGTCATATACCCTGCCGCAATGGGGGAACCTTCAGCTGATGTAATCACATCCTTCAACCGTACGTTGGCAGCTTTTGCATCCGCCTGCCCGCCAAACGCTTCCAACATGACTTGACTGCCCCGCACTACCCGTAATTGTGGTAAATGGGGTGGCATGGGTAAAACCTGATCGTTTGGCGAAAGATCCGGTCTTGATCCTACTGTTTCGCGCACGATTTTCAGACCCAGGCGTTCCGCCTGTTCTTCAGCCTCGGCGGTAAGCACGTCCTCCACTCCCAGCACAAGCGTGTTGGTTCCATGGCTTCCGACCAGTTTGATGACATCCTCCGCGGTAAAGAACTGTCTGGGCATCTTTTTCACACCCTGTAATTCATGGGATGGGCAATCACTTGCAACACTTTTTCCTGAAAAGCTGAAACTGCTGCCCGGCAGGCGGGTTGGTCACCGGTGAGAATGGCTCCCATATAATTCGTCTCGGATGGCGGCATGGTCAGTGAAGCGATGGTCACTGCAGCTGCCTTGAGGGCTGAATCCAGCGCCACCAAACCTTCCATCGGTGGGGCAACAAGATAAGCTACCGGCGCACCCGGCGGAAGGTGATTGGATCGGGAAAGATAGGTGCCTGTTTGCGAGATAAGATGTGGGAAAAAAGCGGAGGAACCGTCAGCATTGGCGCTGTACCACACCGCTTCGTTCTCAAGATAATCTATTGCCGCATTCAGTCCAGCGCTGACCTCATGCGGGCTGGGTCCAGCCAGAATTGCCATAATCTCCCCTGAAAGGGGTCCGGAGGAATGTTTTGTGCCCGCGTAGAATGACCTGGCATAGACCACTTCCACATCCGCCATCTTGGTGGCATGGTCAATCGAAACGTAGGTCGCGTCATCATTATCCGCTGTGATCAACCCGATGGATACCTGATCCGGACGCAAATGAAGAGAAGCGGCGAAATTGCTATCCACTTTGTGAATCAACTGCACGGAAAGGGCTTGGGCATGGATCGGATCGAGGAGTTTCATGGCATCCCTTCTACCCGGCAGCCAGCTTCAGTTTCACTCCTGAAGCCTGATACTGCCGCATCTTTTGTGCGAATTGCACAATAAAAGCACCAGCTTCAAGCGGGTTGGTGCCGCCGCCTTCAAAGATGTTGCACACCACATCCCGGTCTGCATCATTATCCCCTTGTTTCGGCTGGAATGCCATATAGGCGCTCATGCTTTCCGCCCGCCCCAACCCCGGTCGTTCTCCAATGAGCAGGATGAGCACGTCCGGATGCAATAAATCACCAATATCGTTCATCACTCCCACCCGGCAATACTTGACAAAAAACGGTACCCCCAGGCTAAGTCCGGCTGTTTTAAAGCCTTCCATAAGCACCGGGTAAATTTGCCTCAAATTACTCTCGATCGCGGTGGCACTCAAACCATCCCCTACTACCAGTTGAATCTGAGGGGTAGGCACGCATTTTTCCAGGATGACATGCTTCGCCTCCTCATCGAGCTGACGCCCAAGATCAGGTCTTAACAGGTATTCTTCTTTTCCCTCGCTGATCTTCGTCTGAACAGTGAACAACCCCAACTCTGCCAGCAATCCCGGATCCACATCACGATAGAGGGCATCCTGGGTAACCGCATGATCACCCTGAAAAAGAAGCTGGGCAAAGGTTGTATACCTTGGTCCTGCGCGCCCTACACCGATACGTGAGGGCGTGGCAGCGATGAGCTCTTTGAGTGCTGCAGGATCTTTGGCGTGGTTTACACCCGGTCGGTAACGAAGCTCTGCACCCGCAGGATCCGGTAGATCCAAAGAGAAAGCTGCCTGATCGGCGCCTCTTAATGATAGCGCGCGGGTTTGAGCTCCCCCGGAGCCAGCAGGGATATTCTGATTCACAGCTACGGCTGCTGACGGTGAAGGTCCCTCCATCCAGCCTGCGCGCTTCAGCTGGCGGATCACTTCCTCCACAATCTCGTTAATTCTCGCGTCATCCATCGGTCACCGTCGTAAAAAGAAGGTGGGGTCACCCGCCTGTTCGGTCAGAACCCCGTTTTTCATCAGACCAAGCGATTCCAGCCAGGTTTCAAATTCGGCTGCCGGCTTGAGTTTGAAGAGCTGCCGCAAGGTTGCCGTATCATGGTAGGAAGTGGTCTGATAAGAAAGCATCGAATCATCTCCCATAGGGATAGCCATAAAATAATTGCAACCGGCGGCGGTCAGCATCACTGCCAGGTTCTCAATTGAGTTCTGGTCAGCGCGGGCATGGTTGGTATAACAGGCATCCACGCCCATCGGGATGCCGGTCAGTTTGCCCATGAAGTGATCTTCCAACCCCGCGCGTTGAATTTGCCTGGCGTCATACAGATATTCAGGTCCGATAAACCCGACGACCGTATTTACTTGAAAGGGATGATAGCGTTTCGCAAGACCATAGTTTCGAGCTTCGAGGGTTAATTGGTCCCAACCGTTGTGGGCATCCGCCGAGAGTGCGGAACCCTGTCCGGTCTCGAAATACATAAAATTAGGACCTGAAGGAAAACAATGTTTCTTTGCCAGTTCATACGCTTCATCCAGCATTCCCACAGAGATGCCAAACGATTCGCACCCTTTTTGTGACCCCGCGATCGACTGAAACACCAAACCAACCGGTGAACCTGCCTTCAGACATTTCATTTGCGTCGTCACGTGCGCCAGAACACAGTTCTGGGTGGGAATTTCCCAATCCTTTATCACCTGATAAGTCATCTCCAGCAGGCGGGAAACCGAGGTATAGGAATCATCCGCCGGGTTAATCCCGATCACCGAATCACCGGCGCCGTAAGCAAGACCTTCGTAAATCTCCGCGCGTATGGCTTCGGGGGAATCAGTAGGGTGATTGGGTTGCAAACGGCTGGCGAGTGTCCCGGGTGCGCCCATGGTATTCTGACAATGAGAGGTCACACGGATTTTCGCGGCGCCGTAAACCAGATCAAGGTTGGACATCAACTTGGTCACGGCAGCAATCATTTCAGCAGTCAGCCCGCTGGAAAGACGGTGAATCCTCTCTGCGGTGGTGGTGTCTGCGAGCAACCATTCCCTTAATTCGCCAACTGTCCAATCCCTGATCTCCCGGAAGATTTCAGGATCCACCGCATCGCGAATGACCCGGGTGACTTCGTCCTGCTCATAAGGGACGGCTGGTGTTTCGTACAGGTACCACAATGGAATCTCCGCTAACACCAACCGCGCGGCGATGCGCTCGGCAGCGCTATCCGCCGCTACTCCCGCCAACCGGTCGCCGGATTTTTCTTCGTTTGCCTTTCCCATCAGCACACGAAGATCAGGGAATTCATAGGTTTTTCCGTGCAGCTTTGTTCTCAGCAGCATGCTTCACTCGTTAGTAGGTTGATTTCTCCAAGTCAATTATACGGTGATTACCCGACGGATCTCTAATGGTAAAAAACCAGTGTTTTCACGCTCAGCGGCACCACCCTGCCTTCCATCAAGGGTGAGCCGATGTCGATGTAATCACCTTCCATCAATCCCACCTGGTCAATCACCAGGAGTGGTCGTTGGGGCATTAACCCTTTTGCGGTCTGACCAACCGCTTGAGCATAGTCCCGTTCAATGATGATCAGCAGAGGTTTCTCATCGGGTAGTCGTGCGGCAAATTCTCTCAATCCGGTGGCAAGTTGCAACAGAGACGGATAATTTAACGCCCCGGGCAGCTCAAGCACCAGCGCGTAAGTATCACTGGCAGGATCAAGATCCAACCGTCTAATTGATTCTTCCAGCGCGCTGGCAATTTCTTCCGGTGGGGTCTCAAAAAGTATTTTTTGATGAATTACCGGTACGTTCTTCAACGGCAGGATCTCTTTTTCCGCCCAAATGGTGGAACCAGAAAGGCTGACGGTCTGGGTGCTGGCTCCTAAAACCGTGGCACGCAGCGTTTCATCGGGTGCAGCAACCTGGTAGGAGGACAAAACCGGATGCCTGCGCAGGCTTTCAGCCAACAGAGGACCAATATCTTCGTGAACGGTCACATCGAAAAGAGAATGCAGCTCAAGTGGATGATAAAAATAATGACCAATCCCGCCGGAGTACATCAACAGACTTCCTTTGCCCGATACCGGAGCTGGAGGTGTGAGATACAACTGACTGGCTAGCGGTGAAGTTGTCCCTTCGATCAGGTCCACCGTCACATCCGCCATGCAGTCGCAAATTCTGCGCAGTGCATCCATGGAGGGAATGTCTCCAACCTGAAGAGCAATCCCACAATCCGCCATAATTTTCCGCGCTGGTTCGGCAATGTGCCGGATCTTCCCGCTGGCAGGATCAATTATGAGAATGCGACCCCCATAATTCATCGCCGCCCCACCCAATGGGTTCCCACTGCGAAAGACAGCCGCGTTGGCGCTGCCCCCGCCAATATCCACATTGGTTACCGTGGTGTAATGTTCCTTTGAATAGCGGGCTGCGCCTGAACCGCGAGCAGCGATCAGGCTTTCCACATTGGGTCCTGCAATACTGACAATGAAATCACCCGCCAGACCGGCGAGGGATTGCAGAATGGCATCGGCGTTTTTCTTTTTCGCTGTCTCACCGGTGATGATCACCGCGCCAGTGGCAACATCCTGCGGGTTCATCCCCGCGGCGGAATATTCACCACGGACAATGGCATTCAGTTTCTCCGCATCAATGGTATCCTGATCCAGCAATGGGGTGAAGAGAATGGGGCTTTGGTAAAGAATTTGTTGCCCGGTGATTGAAACGCGCGAAATCAACCCTGTGCGGGCAATATTACTCAAATCGAGACGGGAAAAAACCACCTGGGTGGTGGTTGTTCCCACATCGATTCCAACGGATAAAAGGGATTGGCTCTCTGACATGACAGTTGTTATTTCACGTACGATCTACCCAGGGGTTCATGCTTTCCTGGAAATCCAGCTCCCCGGGAGGTTCTTGGTGGTTCCTTCAGAGCGATTAATGCGCAAGAATCTACATCACCCAGCAGGAATATTCCGGAAAACTAATCACCACATCATCTCCCGCGCGCGGGAACGTGCGGCTGCGCTCATTAAAAAAGTCCGCTGAAAGACTGACCCCGTTACCGATGGCAATCCGCAGCCTCACCACTGCGCCCAGGAACAGCACGGATTCCACGCGTCCGTTGAGCGCGTTTCTGCCTTCGCCAGTGCCAAGTTGAAGCTCTTCCGGTCGGATTGCCAGGCGTGGGGTTCCACTGATGATCCTGCCAGGGGTGTGTTCAAATTTTACTGGCTGACCCACGATATTGCAGGTTCCCTTTTCCAGATCAACATCGGTTACAGGTAAAAGGTTGAGTTGCCCGACGAACTGGGCGACAAATTCAGTGGAAGGATAGTTGTAGATGCGGTCGGGTGAGCCAATTTGCTCGATGTGTCCCTGGCTCATCACCACCACACGATCAGAAATCAACAAAGCTTCCTCCTGATCATGCGTCACATAGATGGTCGTAATCCCCAAAGCTTGTTGAATGCGCCGGATTTCAAGGCGCAGTTCCACCCGGATCTTGGCGTCCAGCGCTGAAAGGGGCTCATCTAGCAGGAGCACCCGGGGTTTAATTGCCAGTGCCCGGGTGAGGGCAATCCGCTGCTGCTGCCCGCCTGAAAGCTGGTAAGGATACTTATCCTTATGGCTTTCCAGGTGCACCAGCTCGAGCATTTCGTCAATGCGTTGATTGATCTCTTCCTTGGGTAATTTGCGGATCTGCAATCCGAAACCAATATTTTGACCGATTGTCAGGTTCGGGAAGAGCGCGTAAGACTGAAACACCATCCCAACGTTACGCTGGTTTGGAGATTTGTAGGTAATGTCTTCCCCGTCCAGAGTGATCTGCCCTGATGTAGGTAACTCAAAACCCGCGATCATGCGCAAAGTTGTGGTTTTTCCGCATCCAGAGGGACCGAGGAAAGAGACAAATTCCCCTTTTTCAACATCCAGGTTGAAATTCTCCACGGCGACTGCTGATCCAAATACTTTTGAAAGATTACTCAATGTAAGAAAAGCCATAAATCACCTTCGAGAGAGTTTATTAGTCATTAATGAGCGCCCGCCAGAGTTCCCTCTGCCTTGCCACGTGAAAACACCTGGATGAGACCCATAAAACCCCAGGTGAGCAGGAAACTGATAATCGCCAGCGAGGAAGATTCATACGTTTTGTTCTGACCGACCATGGAGATATAAGGTCCAAAACCTTTGATTCCCACCAAAAAACTGGCAATGGTGTATTCACCAATAACAATCGCCAGGGTCAGGAATGAGCTGCTCAATACGGCAACTTTCAGGTTAGGTAAAATTATCTGGAACATGATGGTAAACCAGTTCGCACCCAAACTCTGCGCGGCTTCCGTCAAGGATTTTACATCGATCGCCGCGAGACCCACGTCAATGGAGCGATACACAAAGGGCAGGGCTAAGACCACATATCCTGCCACGAGTAACACATAGGTACCAAAATAGGTATTGGTTAGGAAAAACGGCGCACCACTAAACGTCCGAATGGCTCCAAATACCCACACAATTGCCGGAATCACATAAGGCAGCATGGAAATAAATTCCACAATGCTGCGCAGCTGGGGCAAGCGCAGCCGGATCCAGTAAGCGGTTGGCACAACCAGAATGATGCTCAACACGATAGTAAAGATAGCGATCAACAAAGAAAATCCAAGGGTATCCCAGAATTTAACATCCATGAAAACCCGCGTGTACGCCAGAAAGGAGAGCTCGCCTTTCTTCGCCCGCAGGGAAAAGTCAAAAGTGGAAACAAGAGGGATAATAAAATACAACGCCCCGATGATGACCCACAACCAGGACCAGAAGGATCCACGTTTCATTTCGGGAGCCACCTTTCACTCCTGCGCCGCAGGTAGTAGTAAATGGTCATCATTACCGCCATCACCAGTACCATCCCAACCGCCAGGGCATAGCCCAGACCAGGATTATAGAGAATATCACCCTTGATCTGAGAACCAACGACAATCGTAATCAAATTGATGAATCCTCCGGTCAATGAATAGGCGGTTGCGTAAGCACCAAACGAGTTGCCAAACAGCAGAATCATTGAACCCAAAATGGAAGGGGTGAGAATTGGTAGTGCAACCTTGCGCCAGTACACAGCTCTCGTCGCGCCAAGATTGGATGCAGCCTCACTCCATTCCTCTTTCAAGCCATCCAATGCAGGGGTAATGATCAGCACCATCAACGGAAACTGGAAATACATGTAGGTCAGCGACAATCCCCAGAAACTATAAAGATTAAATCCCTGAGCATAAAGATCAATATTGAACAAGTTTTTAAGCAGGACAGTGAACAACCCGGTCCGACCAAGAGTGGCTATGAAAGCAAATGCCAGGGGAACACCGGCAAAATTTGAAGCGACGCCGGAAAATGTCATGAGTAAATTGCGGACGGGTTTTGGCAGCTTTCCCACCGTTACCGAATAAGCCATCAGAAAGCCCAACAGACCCCCGCCAAGCGCGGTCGTCAGGCTGATTTTGATCGTAACCCAATACGCATTTAGAATGGATGGTTCGAGCAAGCCGACAAGATTTTTAAACGTAAACTTGCCTTCGTTTGTTTTAAACGCTCCTGCCAGTATATTCACCGAAGGTAAAACCACAAACAACAGGGCAAAGGCAAAAAAAGGCAGAACGCCAAGCCATTTATGCCAGGTTGTATTTAAGGGACGCGCTTTGCGCGCGTCCCTTTTATTTAGATTTGTGTTGAGACTATTCCTTGACATCTGCGCCCACGACGCTCATCCAGTTATCGGCAATGACCTGCTTTGCGTTATTGATCTGGTCAATCGACGGGAACGCGATCGGACCGCTGAAGGTGGGGAGTTTGGCAGCCAAATCAGCCGGGATGACACCACGAGTGCTCATTTCTTCGTAGCGGATCGGATGGCAGTAACCTTTCAGCCAGATATTCTGTCCTTCATCGCTGTAAAGGAATTCCATCCATAATTTTGCGGCATTTGGATGCGGCGCGTAAGCGGAGATCCCCTGAATGTAAATACCGGCAATCGTTCCGCTGGCGGGGTAAACAACTTCAATATTCGGGTTCCCAGCCAGGGCATCTTTGTCAGACAGAGCGCTGTAGTCCCAGCGCATGATAATTGGAGTCTCGCCTTTTGCCACCGTCGCCTGCTTGGCAATGACAGGAACAAAATTACCGGCATCATTGATCTGCTTGAAGAATTCCAACCCGGGGGTTACATCATCAAGCGAGCCGCCATTATACAGTGCAGCCGCGTAGACGCTCATCTGAGCCTGGGCAGAGGCACGGGGATCGCCGGATAAGGCAAATTGACCCTTATATTCGGGTTTGAGCAGGTCAGCCCAATCCTGCGGAACACTGCTGACAACATC
>JAGPFF010000019.1 GCA_018056725.1 Anaerolineaceae bacterium | reverse complement strand
TAACCATAGGTAAAATTGAATTCGCTTCGCCACGCCAAGACTGCGATAACCTGTGGAATCGCCCATGGTAAGATCAATAATGTGCGGTAGATACCTCTGCCACGCATATTTCGATTCAACAACATCGCCAGGAAAAGCCCGCCCCCTACATGAAAAGTGATATTGATCACTGTCCATAAAACCGTCTGACCAAGCAACGGGAAAAACATTTTCTGTTTCAAAACAGGTTCAGTGAAGACGCGGACGTAGTTCTTAAACCCAATGAATTGAGGATTCTTGAAGGCTTTAAGCGACATATTCGTGAAGGAAAGCCGTAATTCCCAAATCAACGGGTAAATCACCAGGGCAATAAGACCAATGGCAGCGGGAGCCAGTAACATGAAGGGAAGCGCATATTTGTACTTAAGCCATTTAACAAGTAACAGATAGAGCAGCGCTTCAACTACCACTGTCCCCGCAAGGATCATTAAGACTGTGCTGCCAACTTCACTGAGGCTTTTCAGGATCACTTCCGATGTTATCATCAGCTTTCCTCCTCGACTGTTTCGTTTTTATAGCATATGCCGGGCTAAACTTGCAGCCCGGCGTATGCAATTTTTAGAGGGGGTTCCCCTCCTCACGATTGAAATTACTCAAGCCCGGCAATACAGGTTTCAGCAGCTGCCTGTGCTTTTGCTGCGGCATCGGTGCCGGTTTCCTCACCATTGTAAACTGGCAGAAGTTCGGGTTTGATAGCATCCCAAACGCAGCGCATTTCAACAACAGTGGGCATCGGAGTGCCATAACTCATCTGAGCAGCAGAACCGGAAAGAATCGGGTCGTTGGTGATGATATCAGCAGATAGAGCTTCAGTCAAAGCTGGCAGACGGGTAAGCTTTGTCACCATATCCACCTGATTGTCATAATTGGTCGCAAAATTGATGAAGTCAATTACGGCATCCAGTTTGGCACCTGAAAGGTCCTTCGGAATCATGAAGAAAGTTCCGGAAGTGTAAGGGGCAGGATAGGTACCGGTTGCGGAAACCATTGGGATCGGCGCGACACCAAGGTTTTCACCGAGAGCTTCTTTGTACCCACCGAGCGTCCAGTCCCCATTGATGATCATGGCGGCATTGCCTTCCTTGAACATCGTATCTGAGACGTCATAATCACTTTCAGCAGGGATCAAACCAGCAGCCTTGACACTGCGCAGAAAATCGAAGGTTGCAATCATTTCCGGAGTGTTTAAGGTTGGTGTTTTCCCATCCTCTGCAAATACCTTACCATTGAAACCACCCAGCCAGGGCACAAACCAAAAGGCTTCTGTCTGATTGAACACAAGGGCATATTTTCCAGGGTTGGCTGTGACAAAGTCAGTGCCCATGGAAATAAGCTCGTCAGTGTTGGCGGGGGGAGTAGGCATCAAAGATTTATTGTAGAGCAACATGAGGTGGTTACCATTGGAGATGGGAACACCCCAGGTCTG
The DNA here is from genome assembly GCA_018056725.1 of Anaerolineaceae bacterium. Taxonomy (GTDB): domain Bacteria; phylum Chloroflexota; class Anaerolineae; order Anaerolineales; family Anaerolineaceae; genus UBA6107. The sequence goes on along the minus strand of JAGPFF010000019.1, from coordinate 38,534 downwards.
ACCATCCGGGCTCTTGACGGCATCCGTTGCGCTCTTAACAAATTTTGATAGGTCAAAAAGGCTGTCAACGGGCTGGATGAGATCAGCAGTGGTGAAGGGACCAAGATGGTCGGAAACCGTCCACAAAAGCTCGGGGGCTGCTCCAGCAAGGCTGGCAGTCTGAAAGTCCTCGCGCAGAGTCTCAACGTCCTTATTGACAACAACAAAGGTAACTTGTGGATGAGCAGCGGTGTAGGCTTCTGTTAATGCCTGAACATACTGTAAACCGCCATCCGCTTCGCCCTCTTTGGTCCAAAGATTGATGGTGACAGGTTCACTTTCTACCGGGGCAGTGGTCTCAGTAGCTGCAGGGGCGGCAGTTTCGCTTTCTACAGGGGCAGCAGTCTCGGTTGCCACGGGGGTTGGTTGCGCGCAAGCAGCAAGCACCATGGCAGCAATCACTAACACACTGAATAACGGGAACAACTTTTTTGTCATTTTTTCTCCTCATTCTAAATTAAGTTTTGCTTATGAAGCCAAAGAAAAAAGTTACTTATCAGCGATCGCCTCCTTTTTTTGATTTTTACCAATATTTAAAATTATTATACGGCGTACAACCTCAAATTAATCGATAAAATCTGCTTTTTCTCCCATGAATTTCTGGAAACACCATATGTCCCACTACCAGAAACTTGCCTCAATGTTTTTAGCAATTTTTCTAAATCATAGCCTGAGCAGATGCAATTGTCAAGTTAATCCAGATGAATTTTATCCACTTATCATTGCCGGCACTTTTGGCTCATAGTAAAATTGTTTAATGTCCTCCGAATTGGTCACATGGCGCTTAATCACCCAGGAAGAGGGTGAAGATGGCTTCTGGAATATGGCTCTCGACGAAGCTCTTCTGTGCTGTGTCGCAGAAGGAAAATCCCTCCCTACGCTACGCCTGTATGCATGGGACCGACCAACTGTATCCCTGGGGTTCGCTCAACCCGTCCGTGATGTGAATTTAGAGCGAATCATCCACAAAGGTTGGGGGCTGGTTCGTCGTCCAACAGGCGGGCGGGCGATTCTTCATACAGACGAAATCACATATTCAGTAACTGCTTCGCAACAAGATCCTTTACTGGCAGGAAATTTATTGGAGAGTTACCATCGAATTTCCGCTGCCCTGCTTGCTGGATTAACAATCCTGGGCATTGAGGCCAATGGGGAGAAAGAATACCCGAACAATCAGAACTCCCTTTCACCAGACCCGATTTGTTTTAATACTCCATCTAATTACGAGATCACTACCGCCGGGAAAAAACTCATTGGTTCAGCTCAAGCCCGGAAATATGGCGGAATACTCCAGCATGGTGCGATCCCCTTGTTCGGAAATATTACCCGGCTCACCGAAGTGCTTTGCTTTGAGAATGAGTTTGAAAAAGAAAAAGCTGCATCCTCACTGATTGCCCGGGCATCCACGCTGGCGGATCAGTTGGGATATCCTCCTCTCTGGCAGGAGGTAGCAGCGGCTTTACAAAAAGGATTCGAAGCCACATTCGGAATTTCTTTTATCGAACAGCCCATTTCGGCTGAAGAAAAAACTCTCGCCACACAACTGGCTAAAAATAAGTATGCTTCAGAAGAATGGACTTTCAGGTGGTGACAGCAAGAACGTCCTGCTTTTTTGTTTCTTTACGTGTTGAATTTGGATAAATTGGTACAATTCTTGCTGCTATGAAAAAAATATTGAACATGTTGATTCGATTGATATTTTGGACAGTTGCCATTCTGGCATTCGTATTCGGGATTCCAAAGTTGATCACCGCCTTGGCTTCTTCTGGAAAAATTCACACCGTTGCTGAAGCTCCTGATGGTTACCGGGCTGCGATTGTATTTGGAGCAGGTTTACAAAAAGATGGCACACCGTCACCTGTTTTGAAGGACCGGGTAGAAACTGCAGTTAAACTCTACACCGCGGGTAAAGTGGAAAAAATACTGATGAGTGGTGATAATCGTTTTATTGACTATAACGAGCCCCAGGCAATGAAAGAGTATGCCATCAGCCTCGGTGCGCCAGAAGAGGTGATCGTGCTCGATTATGCCGGTCGGCGTACCTATGATACTTGTTACCGGGCGCACGTCATCTTTGGATTGCAAAAAGCCCTCTTAGTGACCCAAAAATACCATCTTCCACGGGCTATTTTTTCATGCAATGGTCTTGGTATGGAGACAAGCGGCGTTGTAGCTGATGTCAGGAATTATTCCCAACACTCGGTTCGCTATTGGAAATTACGCGAACTACCAGCCACACTGGTCGCCTTGTGGCAGGTTTGGATTTCAAAACCGTTGCCTGTTCTGGGTGAACCTGAACCAATTTTCCAAGTTAACGAGAATGAATTATGACCCATGATGAGGCACTGGCAATTGTTAGAGCATATGTAAAAAACGAAAATCTCGTCCATCACATGCTGGCAGTAGAGAGTGTAATGATTTTCTATGCCAAAGAATACAATCAACCACTCGAAACCTGGGCGGCTACCGGATTATTGCATGATTTCGATTGGGAAATTCACCCCACGCCTGAACAGCATCCATTAGACGGTGCGCCAATCCTACGGGAGAAAGGGGTCTCAGAAGAGATCATTGAGGCAATTTTGACTCATGGAGATCATCTTCACCTGCCACGCAACACGATGCTTGCCAAAGCGTTATATGCCTGTGATGAGATTACAGGTCTGGTAACCGCAGTTGCCTTAGTACGACCCTCACGTTCATTGATGGATTTGGAAGTCAGTTCAATAAAAAAGAAATGGAAAGATAAGGCATTTGCAGCCGGTGCGAACAGGGTTGAGATTGAACGTGGAGCCCTCGAATTTGGCATCCCGTTTTGGGAGCATTGTGAAAACGTCATTTTCGCCATGCGCCAGGTTGCGCCACAAATCGGATTGGTGGGTGAAAGTGATGAATACCCCTCGCAGTGAACCTGAAGGAGGAGATAAATGGCATTAACAGGAAAAGGAATGTGGATCTGGCGTATTCCCAGTTGTGAAGGGGGGAATGCCTCGGCGATTGCAAAAACAGCTTCCGCTGCGGGTTTTTCTCATGTTCTGATCAAAATTGCCAACGATACCCGCGCCTATAATGTGGATTCAAATGGAAACGACCTCATCGCACCTGTGGTAGACGCCCTGCGCGCCAAGGGAATTCAGGTTTGGGGCTGGCACTATGTCTACGGTTACGACCCGCTCGGGGAAGCCAAAATCGCCATTTCTCAAACACGCCGATTCGCATTGGACGGATACGTCATCGATGCAGAATCAGAATATAAACTGGCTGGTCGCGAAGCCGTAGCCCGTAGTTTCATGTCTGAGTTACGCAAAGGTCTAGCCTCCACACCCGTGGCATTAAGTTCCTTTCGCTGGCCAACTTATCACCGAACTTTCCCTTATGCTGCCTTCCTGGAAAAATGTGATCTAAATATGCCACAGGTTTACTGGATGCAAGCTCATGATGCAGCTTATGATCTGACCCGCTCTGTTGACGAATTTAAATCCATTACACCCTTCCGTCCAATAGTTCCAACCGGACCGGCTTTCGCTGAAAGTGGCTGGGCGCCTTCGCCATCTGAGATGAGAACCTTCATGGATACTGCTAAAAAATTAGGATTGAAAGCAGTGAACTTTTTTTCATGGGATGATTCACGAACAAAGTTGGTGCCAGTTTGGAATGAAATTGCCAGTTATTCCTGGCCGGCAGAAAATGCTCCTCGTCCAGTATCCTTTGATCCCGTTTCGAAGCTCTTTGAGGCATTAAATACCCGCCAGTATGCACCTGTATTAGACATCTATGCGACTAATGCGGTTCTGGTCACGCCCAAACAAACCATTCAGGGTGAAACCAATATCCGCACCTATTATGAGCAGGTCATCCGGACGCAATTAAAACGAGGCGATTTTCGCGTCACCTGGAAATCCATTGAGGATAATATCATTCAATTCCGCTGGACTTGCACTTCACAGACCGGAAATGTCAATGATGGTCGTGACACAATTGGCATCAAGAACAACGAAATAATTTACCATTACAGTTATTTCACGATCAGCTAGCCAGCCGAACGCATGACGTTTTCTTTAATCCTGCACTTGAACCAGTTTACTGATGCGGTCATTCTCATTCAAATTCACTAATTGCTCCCCTCGCCCGGCACGTTTACTGATCCCGATATCGTCTATTCGGTAGTTCTTGGCAGCGGCTTTTCGGAAGCGCAACCCATAAAGATAGTTCTTTTTACCATATACCGCTCCTATAAGTTCTGCCCCTCGTTCCAAACGGCAACCAATCACCCCCTGCCCGTAACGACCTTGCAGGGGGATGTTTTCCAAGGTCAAACGCCAGGCAATGCCATTCGAAGCCACTAAAACCACTTCACCTTTCCCTGATATTTCCACCAGGCTTACCACTTCATCATTCTCAGCCAATTTGATGGCGTTGACTCCGACTGCAAGCAAACCCATAGCCCGGACTTCACTACCCTCAAAACGAATCAACATGCCGTTGTGTGTGGCAATTAAAAATTGCGACCGATCACTTGCCAGGATCACATCAACCAAACGATCGCCCTCCGCCACCTTTGTCAGCGTAAACAAATCATTAGCCGATCCCTTTAACTCTGTTGCCAGGGATTTTTTAATCATCCCTTGCCGGGTAATGGACACAACACATAAATCCTGTGCTTTGAATTTATTGGGTAGCGAGAACATCGCGACAGGCAGACTGTTATCTTGAAACGGACCAAGCTGGTTAAAAAGAACTCCTTGACCTGTTTCATCTATTTTTGGGATGTTTTGAACAGCGATTGCGGCTGCCTGACCATCACTTTGAACAAGATAGACGACCTGGTGTGAGTCGCTGTGAATCGCAAATATGGGGGCTTCCTTGCCACTGAGACGCGGCGGTTTATCGGTAACGCGTTTCCCGATCCTTCCATCCGAGGTCATCGTCACCCAAACAGCTTCAACGGGGGTCACATCCTTTACTGTCAGTAAATCGGCGACGGCTTTTCCTTGGGATAGATTGACTATTTGCGTTTTTCGTTTGTCAATATATTTCCCTTTTATTTCCTTAAGCTCATTCTCTACCATCTGGCGTTGTTTTAGGGGCGATTTTAGCAGTGCCGTTAGTTCCTTAATTTGATCCTGCAGGCTTTTATACTCCTGTTCGATCTTTTTTCTTTCCAGTTGAGCCAACCGCTTGAGTGGCATATCCAGTATGGCATTCGCCTGAACGACAGAGAGTTTAAACTTTTTCATCAATTTTTCGCGGGCATCATCGCTGTCCGCAGATCGCCGGATTACCGCGATGACTTCGTCAAGGTTCTGCAAGGCAATGCGCAGCCCTTCAAGAATGTGGATCCGTTCTTGAGCCTTCCGTAAATCATATTCACTTCTCCGTTTGATGACTTCAATGCGATGCTCCAGATAAACCCTTAATGCCTGTTTTAAAGTAAGCAGCCGGGGTTCATTGTTTACCAGCGCCAGCAAATTGATGCTGAAAGTAACTTGCAACGGAGTACGCCGATACAACTCTCGTAAAACAGTCTCAGCAGCAGCAGCTTTGTTAAGCTCTATGACGATGCGCATTCCCTGTCGATCGGATTCATCGCGCAGATCCGCAATCCCCTCCAGCTGCCCCTCACGGGTTAATTCCGCAATTCGTTCAATCAAGGCAGATTTATTTGTCATATACGGCAGTTCGGTAATGAGGATGCGGCTCTTTCCACGTGCCATTTCTTCCAGGCTCAACCGACCTCGCAGGGTGATTTTCCCTTTTCCAGTGGCGTAGGCAGCCAGAATCTCATTCTGTTCATGTTCCTGCAAAATGATTCCGCCAGTGGGAAAATCAGGTCCTTGAATAAATTGCATCAATTCACCAACCGTGATGTCGTCCATTTTTTGCCAGTGTTCCAAGAGATAGGAAAGGGCATCCACCACTTCCCCCAAGTTATGAGGCGGAATACTGGTCGCCATCCCCACAGCAATACCGGACGCGCCATTAACCAGCATATTGGGGATGGCTGATGGCAGTACAGATGGTTCATCGAGAGAATCATCAAAATTACGCACAAAATCCACGGTTTCACGATCAATTTGGTTGAGCAGATCGATGGCAAATGAAGTAACCCGCGCTTCTGTATAACGCATCGCCGCTGGAGGATCGCCATCGACGCTGCCAAAGTTCCCCTGTCCATCAATAAGCAGGTAACGCATCGAAAAATCCTGCGCCAGCCTTGCCATTGCTTCATAAACAGCCTGATCACCATGCGGGTGATACTTTCCGAGCACTTCCCCCACGATCCTGGCTGATTTTTTATAAGCTGAATCCGGTCTCAATCCCATATCATACATGGCGTAGAGCAATCGTCGTTGGACCGGTTTTAACCCATCGCGGGCATCTGGTAACGCGCGTGAAACGATCACGCTCATCGCGTAATCAAGATAGGATTGCTGCATTTCATGGTCAATATCGACTTTCCGTACCAGTCCAATTTCCATAGTTCATTCTCCAAATTCAGGTCGTCTTACCAGATAAGTGTACAACGAAAACTATGTATCCTAACATATCGGGGGAAAATAAAAACCGGCTTCGTTTGAAGCCGGTTCTTGGTCATCGATTTCCTTATTCTTCAGCCGTTGGTTCAAGATTGGAATCAACCGTTACTTGTTCTTCCGATTCCTGGTCCTCAGCTTTATCTTTGAACCTTCCATAGACAAAACCTGTGCCGGCAGGAATAAGTTTGCCTATGATCACATTTTCCTTGAGCCCATAGAGCGGATCTTCAGCAGATGCAATCGCGGCGCCAGCGAGTACTTTGATCGTATGCTGGAAGGAAGCTGCCGAGAGGAAGGAATCCGTGCTCAGAGAGGCTTTCGTTACGCCAAGCAAGATTTCCACATAACGTGCGGGTTGTTTGCCCTGAGCGATCAATTCCTCGTTCACACGTTTGATCTCCAGGCGGTCAACAGTATTCATCGGCAGGTAGTTGGAATCTCCAGGGCGGATCACCTGTACTTTGCCGGTCATCTTGCGAATGATCACTTCAAAGTGCTTGTCATTAATGTTTTGACCCTGTGCCCGGTATACCTTCTGAATTTCTGTTAAGAGGTACATTTGAGTGGCTTCACGACCTTTGATCTTCAGAATCGTGTGCGGATTGATGGAACCTTCAGTCAATGCCTGACCCGCTTCGACCATGTCGCCATCGTGAATTTGCAGCCGTGAGGTACTGGGAATTTCGTAATCCTCGCTCTCTTTTTGCTCATAGGCAACGAAAACTTTACGCCCTTCCACCCGGACTCGACCATCATGTTGCGCATTAATCTGCGCTTCCCCCATATTGGCAATTACTTCGCCTGCTGTAATTCCACTGCCATCCAAAGCAACAATGGTCCAATCCTCCGGAATCTCGTATTCATCAGAGACCAGTTCGCTATGTTCCACCCGAACCATTTTTTGCTCTCCTGCGCGGTCAGTGAGCAGGATGTGAGCAATGCCTGAAATGGCAGTAATGACAGCTTCACCTTTTGGCGTGCGGCGGGCTTCAAAGAGTTCTTCAACACGAGGGAGACCGGTAGTAATATCGCCACCTGTCGCAACACCACCAAGGTGGAACGTGCGCAGCGTGAGCTGAGTACCAGGCTCACCAATGGATTGCGCGGCGACTGTGCCAACGGCGGAACCAAGGGCGACAAGGTTGCCTCGTCCGAGGTCCATGCCATAGCAACGGGCACAAATCCCATGGATCAATTCACAAGTGAGGGGTGACCTTACTTTCACATTTTCAATTCCAGCATTCAGCACCTTGCGAATAAGATCATGGTCAAGAATCTCGTTCTTTTCAGCGATCACCTCGCCAGTGTTCGGATCCACAACGCGCGCTGCCAGAGAGCGTCCGTAAAGTCTCTCTTTCAGTTTCTGCCCGGCGACATCATCCTCTTTACGAATCCAGATGCCATCATCGGTACCACAGTCTTCTTCGTTGATGATAATATCCTGGGCAATATCCACCAGTCGGCGGGTAAGATAGCCTGCATCCGCAGTTCGCAGCGCAGTATCAGCCAGACCTTTTCGGGCGCCATGGGTAGAAATGAAGTATTCCAACGCGGTCAACCCTTCACGGAAGTTTGATTGAATGGGGAGGCGAATGATACGACCAGCCGGGTCAGCCATCAAACCTCTCATCCCAGCCAGCTGCGAAATTGGTCCAAAGCCGCCTTTGGTGGCGCCGGACGAAGCCATCGTGGAGAGGTTCCCGTTCGGATCCATTGCATCACGCACAGCTTTTCCGACATCTTCCGTGGTTTTCTTCCAAACGTCAATCACCAGCTTATCGCGTTCTTCTTCTTTTAACAAGCCACGCCGATAGTTGCGATTAATCGTGTCCACTTCCTTTTGAGATTGATTGATAATCTCATATTTTTCATTCGGAATGGTAATATCTGCCACAGCAATCGTTGTGCCGGATTTCATCGCATATTCAAAACCGATATCTTTGATGGCATCGGCAACCCTGGTAGTTACTTTCTCACCACACAGGTCATAGACATCAGCGATCAGATCCTTTACTCCAGTTTTTTCCAGCACGATATTCATAAACTGAACTTCAGGTGGCAAAATGCGATTGAAGAGGACTCTTCCGACCGTAGTCTTAATCATCCTGGTTTCAGTTTTTGAAATACGGTGGTTGTTTTCATCGAAATTGGTGGTAAACCGAAGTTGAACCTTGGAATGAATATCCAGTTGTCCAAGGTTGTACGCCAGCTCAACCTCATCCATATCCGCAAAAATACATCCATCCCCTTTATGAGGGCGGTCGTCCTGAACCGTCAGGTAATAAATACCAAGCACCATGTCCTTGGAAGGGCTGATGATTGGTTCACCATCGGCAGGTTTCAACAGGTTCTTTGAGGCAAGCATCAGATCTCTGGCTTCCTTGACCGCTTTTTCAGAAAGCGGCACGTGCACTGCCATCTGGTCACCATCAAAATCTGCATTGAAGGCGGTAGTCACCAAAGGATGAAGCTGAATGGCGCTGCCCTCGATCAAGATCGGTTCGAAAGCCTGAATTCCCAGGCGGTGCAAAGTTGGCGCACGGTTGAGAAGCACCGGTCGTTCCTTAATCACTTCCTCAAGAACTTCGTAAACCTCAGGGCGGTTACGCTCGATCAGTCTGCGCGCTGATTTCACATTAGCGGCATAATTGTGGGAGACTAACCGGGAAACAACAAAAGGTCTGAAAAGCTCCAGTGCCATTGTTTTCGGTAAACCACATTGATAGAGCTTAAGTTTCGGACCAACCACGATAACGGAACGTCCGGAATAATCCACACGCTTACCGAGCAGGTTACGGCGGAAGCGTCCCTTCTTTCCTTTGAGCATATCGCTCAGCGATTTAAGTTCGCGTCTGCCGCGCCGTGAAAGGGCTTTGCCACGCTGCGAGTTATCGATCAGGCTATCGACCGCCTCCTGCAGCATACGTTTCTCGTTGCGCACAATTACATCAGGAGCGCCCAGTTCGAGTAATCTCTTTAGACGGTTATTGCGGTTGATAACACGCCGGTAAAGATCATTCATATCCGATGTAGCAAAACGCCCGCCATCCAATGGAACCATGGGGCGCAGGTCTGGCGGAATCACAGGTAAGACGGTCAGGATCATCCATTCAGGACGGTTCCCCGAACGGCGAAAATCTTCCACAACTTTTAAGCGGGTAGTGGCTTTCTTGCGTTTCTGTTTACTCTTGGTGGTGCGGACTTCCGTCCACAAATCTTCAGCCAGTTTATCCAGATCAAGCCGCCTCAAAATGTCATAAAAAGCTTCCGCTCCCATGTCCGCCCTGAAAACCTGACCCCAGCGCGATTTCAACTCACGGTATCGGCTCTCAGTCAGGAAGGTAAAGGGGCGCAGCTCCTGCAATTCATCCCGCAGCTGCCCGGAATGATCGTGGGATTCAGTAGATTGATCTTCCAACTGGTTGCGAAGATCATCCATGGTAATTTCAGCTTCGGCTTTGACTTTTTCAATGGACATTTTCAATGCTTCACGGTCACGAAGCAGTTTGCTCTTTTCGTCCTCTTCAATCTCATCCAGACGTTCCTTGACAGCTTTTTGAACGTTGGAAATTTGCTGGCTGGTAACAAGATCCCCTTTTTCAGCGATTAATACTTGAGCTGACTCAAAGAGGATTTTCTTCTTAGCCGCCTGACCCATTTGATCCGTTAACTGCCGCTCCAAAGATTGCCCTTCTTGAATCACAGGCTCAAGTTTGGAAGCGATTTGCTCTTCGGCTTTGGTCTCAATCTCTTTTAATTGAGTTTGTAAATCCGCTACAGTCTTGTCACGGCTTTTCTTTACATCAAGGATTTGAGCATTAATTCGGTTGGCTTGTTCAAGTTCAGAATCGTGAATTTCATCTTCCAGACGTCGCAAAGCCTTCTGCCGCGCGTCTTCATCGACAAATGTCACAATATACTGGGCAAAATACAACACACGATCCAAATTGCGGCGGGAAATATCCAACAGTAAACCAAGGTAAGACGGAATCCGGCGTGTATACCAGATATGGGCGACAGGAGTTGCAAGATCAATGTGCCCCATCCTTTCACGACGCACAGCAGAACGGGTGACTTCCACTCCGCACTTGTCACACACAATGCCCTTATAGCGCGGATTTTTATACTTACCGCAGTAACATTGGTAATCCCGGGTGGGACCAAAAATTGCTTCGCAGAAAAGACCGTCTTTCTCAGGGCGTAATCTGCGGTAGTTGATGGTTTCGGGTTTTAATACTTCACCATAAGACCAGCTTCGAATTGTTTCAGGGGATGCAAGATTGATCCGGAGCGCGACTAAACTTTTTGTTTCCACTAATGCCTCCTGAATGTTGAACCGAGAACGGTTAAAGACGAATCATCGCTGCGGGCTGAAAGAACAGTAAATAAATACAACAATCCGTCCATTGTATACATGCAAATAAATATTTTACCACAAATTTATATTTTATTGTGGAGTTGATTTTAGATTTTTCGTACTTGTCGGAGCGGTATTTCCAGATAAAACGTGCTTCCTTTACCTAATTGACTCTCCGCCCACACTTTGCCCTGGTGCCGCTCTGCGATGGATCGAACGATTGACAACCCTAATCCGGAATCCTTCACCGTTTTCCCATCCCGGGTGGTGACCCGCTTTACTCGATTGAAAAGATCAGGCAAATCCAAGGGAGCAATCCCCGGTCCATGATCCTGAATCACAAAAACCACATGATTGGGATCAGCCTGCAGCCTCAGATTGATCTGACCGCCAATGGGAGAAAATTTTATCGCATTTTCTAGTAAATTGTAAAGGGCTCGATGAATCAGAGTTCGATCGACTTCAACGGTTAAGTATTGAGCGAGCGTTAACTCCGGCATCACTTGAATTTTGCGGTTCATAATTTGGGGCTGCATTTCTTCGACCACTTTCGCCAATAACTCCGCTGGAGAAACCTTCTGCAGATCGATCAAATCTTCTGAATCGATTCTTCGCAGATCCAGTAAATCATCCGCCATGCTGGAAATATCCTCAATCCCTTCCATTATTTTGGACAAATACTCTCGTTGTTGCTCGTTTAAGTCTCCTACCATCGGCAACATGGAAGCATAGCCGCGAATCAGGCTCATCGGTGCCTTCAGATCATGGCTGACCGTTGAGACATATTCTGATTTCTTTTTTTCCAGCTGTTTATAATCCGTCACGTCTCGCAGCACGCACACTCTGCCAACCTGAAATTTCTCAACCTCAACGGGCGAAACGGATACCACATAAACTCGACCATTTTCAAGTTCTTTTTCTTCTTCTCGGGTTTCACCGAGAGGGGTCGCCAAAATAAACTCCCGCAGAATCTGGGAGACAATTTCACCTTCAAATTCCTCATCCCTTTGGAACGCATTCACCAGTTCACGCAATTGAACCGCTGCTTCATTGGCAATTAAAAGCTGCCCTTGCTCACCGGCGACCATCACGGGTTCAGGGGTTGAAGCAAGGACGGATTCCAATCGTTTCTTACCAACTTCAGCGTTCATGTAAAGGATAGAGTTTGTGATCGCCAATAAAGCCTGACCAGCAAGCGTATTGAGAAACCGGATTTCAGCGTCGTTGAATTGGTGCGGTTGATTATAGACGAGCCAAAAATAGGCTACGTCATGATCATCCGATTTCAACAGGATCGCCGCCAGAGCCGAGGGGACCTCCATCCCGCGTGGAATCCCCAGTCTCCGAATCCTGGCTTTAGAGGGGATGATCAACAGGTTTTCATCCTTCACCTGATCTAAAAGCAGCTGGTCCAGATAAGCATATTCTTCCATTTCTTCGCCTGTTCGGAAGGACTGGAAATCTCGTGTGCCACTATGCAGATCGTTTTGAACCAGCACCAGGCTTGCTCCATCCGCACCATATTTCAATAAAGCTTCCAATAATAGCGAGGAGGAGGCTTCCAGATTCAGATCTGAAGCCATTCCCTGTGAAACCCGGAGCAGCGTGTCCATTTCGTCCAAACGGTTTTTCAAACTGACACGCATCTGCTCAAACGCAGACGCGAGCCGTCCGATCTCATCCACACCCATATCCTCGATTGGGCTGGTTAATTCCCCGCGTGCGATCCCATCCGCTCGGTCAGCCAACCTGACAAGTGATGTGGTGAGTGACTTCATCAAATACCGTAACAACAGAAAAGCCAGAACCGAAACAGTCAACGAGATGACCAGCAACGGTATGGCAATTCTTAGAGCCAGTTGCTGCGAATATTTTGCTGGCATGGTCAGAATTACCTTCCAGCCAGTTTCTTCATCCACTTTGGCGTAATTCATCGAGCGTGTACCAGTTGTACCAGGATCTTCGAAATATCCTGACCGCTGAGGTATTTCGCCCGAATAAACGGACATGACTAACTTTGGGTTGGTGTGATAAAGGATGCGATTTGTCTCATCTAAAATTGCACCCTGCCCGCCTGCCCCGGCAATGCTTTCCAGTGCCAGTAGAGCTGGTTGGGAAAAGAGATTGATGGTTAGATTAGTACGCGCTAATACCACGCCTTTCGCCAGCCCATATTCATCCGGGATGGAGGCAATAAATGAAATCATGGCGGATGTCTCGCCCGGGTAAGGCGCTATCACATAATGCTGCACCTGAACCCCATTCAATGCGAGCTGAATTCCATTTTCTTCTTCCGCCGTGGCATGAAAAGAATCAGATTCCTCATCCGGGTAACTGATCAAAGGCGAACCGGTGAGATCAAAAACATGGATTTGGTTGAAAAAAGGGAGTTCGCGAATTTTGGTCTTTAGAATTTTCTGTAATTTATCCGGATTATTTAAAGGAAGTTCTGAATCCGCGATGGAAAGGGTTAGATTCTGCCCGGTTTCGATCAGGGAGGGAATATTATCCGCTGCAATCGCGGCGGAGTTTTCGAGTTGATCCACCAGAATCTCCTGGGCAGCTTTCCCCGCCACAATCCAATCTGCCATCATTAACCCCAGCAACAGAACGAGCACAATCGGTACTGAGGTATACAGGATTCGGCTTTGCAGGCTTTCTTCCATAGGTGAGGGTCGTAACGCATCCGGTTGAATCCACCCCCGCCACTTTCTCACCTGGATGATTTCACCCAAAAGACCCGCAACGAGTAGAGGGATTCCATTGGTCAAAACTAACACCCAGGAACGGGTGAATGAAAAATCCAACCGTACCGCCATAGTGCCATTTGTCCCGAAGAAAATGCTGAGTAAATACAATGGAAAGGAAAGGAGGCTAACCACCAGCGCTGCGCCAAAGGGATGGCGCAGGAATTCAAAGAAACGGGTTCGATAATCCTGCCTGATTGCCAATGCCAGAAGGACGGAAACCGCGGCGCTTTCCAACGGTGTAAATATGGTATGGGTATTCCATAAAGCGCTTACCGTACCACTGATGAACCCCAAAATGGCTGCAGGCCACATCCCAAGCAACCCACCTGCGAGAAGAAGCGGAAATGCAGAAAACACCATCACAACTGGAACCGTGGATTCACTTGGAACAGTTGCCAGTGGTAGGGCAGATTTTATCGGAAGCTCAATTCCAATCAATGATGCTGTCAGGATGGTGGCAAAAACGAATAGCAGAAAAGTAACCCAAAAGTGCTGGGACCGTGAGGATGAGAGATTCTGACGTACCACCCAGATGATTAATGCGGCAAGGATAAACCACCCCACCCAGCCAAGCAGCTGATAGGGAGTATCAAAGAAAGGCGTGGTATCAAAAAGATGAAGTTTAATCATGCCAGTGTTTCTGATAATACTTTATTTCAATTTTACTTTTTTAACAAGTTATTTCGGATAGCAGAATTCCATCACATCCACAACACGGAGCACTTAAGTAGATGACTTCTAAGCAACAAGCCCGGCATAGCCAGCAGATTTCTTTAATCTCCTTAATTTATTGGTTTCAAGCCTGTTATTTGCAGGCATTCCTGAACCACCTGCTCGACCGTTTTTCCATCGGTATTTACAATATAAGCATCGGCTGCTGCCTTCAATGGAGCGTGTTCCCGGGTTGAATCGATCTTGTCCCGCTGAATGATCCCGTTTAATATCTCATCATAAGATGCAGATAGACCTCGTTTTTCGAGCTCCAGCAATCTGCGCCGCGCTCGTTCTTGGGGTGAAGCATCCAGATAAATTTTGAAAGCTGCATCCGGGAATACAACCGTGCCAATATCCCGTCCTGCCATTACCATGTTCCCCCGCTGTCCAATTTTACGCTGCTGTTCTGTCAACGCTTTTCTTACGCCCGCATAAGCCGATACTTGAGAAACATTCCTCTCCACTTCGGAAGTGCGAATCTCCCAGGTCACATCTTTGCCATCAAGAAGGACGTCCATCACCCGTCCATCTTCCAGGCTGGATGGGCGTACATCAATGACAATCCGCTCCGCCAACCCGGTTACGGCTTGTTCGTCTTCAACGCTGCCCAAATGATTCAAGGCTGCCAGGGTGGCAGCCCGATACATGACACCCGTATCAAAATAGAAAAAACCCAGCCGTTCCGCTAAAATCTTGCCCACAGTGGATTTTCCGGAAGCAGCCGGTCCATCCATTGCAATAACCAAAGATTTTTCTTGTTGATTCAATGGAATTCTCCGTAAAAACTTTATGGTAAAACAGCTCCCGGAAAGAGATCATTCCTTGCCCAGAGCAGGAATTGCGTATCTTGCGTTGGAGCGGAGCGGAATAATACCCACTTCATAAATTCCTTAACCGTGATTCCCTCCAGAATTGGTTGGCTCGTCCAGGAGACAGCCTGTCCACGATAAGATGTTTGAGATTGAATATTGAGTGAAATCGGAGTCAAAACTATGGAAGATTCAAGGCTGGGGAAAAAGATCTCTGTGGTGACTAGGTTAGGATAATCTCTCAAAGCCCATTGGAGCGATGGTAAGTCCAACGCGGCAATTTGGAGATCAATTCCAGAGGCTGTACCCGTTTTCCATCTGGAAAGTTCCTCAACCGTCGACATTAATTCCTTTTGCCCCACCACAGCTGGTGAAGCTGTAATAATCTCCTGCTGCGGGCGGCTTCCAAGACCTGCCGCCTTCCAGGAATTCGCCAGCAAACCTGCACCTAAAAGGATTAAAAAACCAAGTACGAATCCTTTTCTTGCGGAGTCGGCAGACCATCCCCACGCGAACAAAACGGTAATGGCGATCAAAAGCAAAATAGGAAGTAAAGTTCCAATGATTCGATTGCGGGAATCTTCCGCTGTGAGAAAATCATTGTTCACCAGGCTAAAAAGATTTAGGAACGAAAAGAGAATCATCGCAATCAGGAGAGCTACCTCACTGACCAAAACCCAACGATTCTCAACCTGTAGATGCGAAAAAAAGGCTGTCAGTTGGAGCGCTGCTAGAACACTCATTGGCAGTGAGACCCAGCTAAAAGAGATCAGTCCATTTCCTGGCTCCAAAAGCGCCAGAACAAGCATCAAACCCCACCATAAACCGAGGATTTTCCTGGTTTTATCGCCTCTAACGAATCCCTCCACCAGGCTCCAAATTGCCACGACGACAATGGGAAGCTCAATGATTAATCCTGCCAGGCTGAGGCTCGAGGTGGAATAGCGACTGCTTCCCAGTAATGAGGAGAAATAAGCCACCAGACTGTTTCCAAAAGCGCTGATCCCGCTCGGGATCGTAAAGAACAAAGTTCCAAGCACCAACCACGTGATCAGGGCGCTCCCCGGCATCACCAGCCAGCCAGAATCCAATGAAAAAGGATTGGGATTGGATGCAGGATTCGCCGGTGAGATCATTCTCATTAACACAAGAAGAAGGATGATTCCAAGCAGCCCCTGCCAAAATTCTACCCCGCCAAGCATGGCAGCGCCAAGGCAAATGCCAGCCGGCAGCCATCGTTTCTGGCGCCAAAAGCCTAACCCGGCAAGCAAACCGCTGATTGCCAGAGAAATCCCAATCGCGGTGCGTGAAGATCCAATTAAGATGGGGTCCAGAGCCACCAGTGCGGCAACAAACAAAGCAGCTGTTTTACCCAGACGATCGCGATAGAGCCAGGGAACCAGAACGAGTAATGAGCCAAATAGGGCTGGCCAAAATCGTGCCATAAAATTTGAAGTTCCAAAGATGAAGAATTGTAATGTCGTAAGGACAAGATACCCGGGTTCCCCGGATAAGGTCACCGGGTTGCCTTTACTCAAGGCAAGAGATTGGAGCGCCAGGTCAGCCTGGGTGTCATCCAGCATACTGCTGTCCAATAAAGCAAAACGCAATCCGATTGCTACCACGAAAATCGCAGCATAGATGATCGCGAAATTATTAGAATTTTTCTTACCAGTAGGATCTTCGCTCATGGGGTGGGTGTTCCAACCTCCGCAGGTACGGCATAAATGATGACGCTGCTATTTTGATAAGCCACAGGAAGCCTGTTAGCGAATTTCTCGGTCGTCACCAGGTATGTTGACCTCTCCAGGTTTCCGATATAGATATACTTCACATTATATCTTTGCAAAATGCCAGCGGCAGTATCCCAATCCTTGGTTTCATACAATAATTGAATATCCCCCATTCGGGAACCCATTTCATCACCTCCGCCGCGCCATTGACTTTCATGACCCGGCCAACCCAGAACGGTAGTCTGCCCGGATCGTGTGGAGACTCTGGCGTAATCGGTATAGCTTCCGCCAATTGCCTCGGTGACTACACCCAATGGTGCCTGTTGCAGCCATTGAATCGCGCTATATTCATCAGGATAATATTGCGAGAAAAAAGCATCGCCATCCAGCGTCCAGTCTTTCATTGAGAAAGAATTCGTTTTTTCCGCCAGCATTACAGCAGGATAGGTCAACCCTGCCAGTAATGTAAGCACCCAGACGAAGTTAAATAAATGCAAACGCCAGCCGCGCAATTCTTTGATCAGAATCAAAATTCCTGCAGCTGCAGCAATGCTCCACAAAATCCAGGCTTGAAAATAAAATTTGAAGATCGTATTCATCCGTGTGCCAAACTGGTCACGCAGATAGAAAAACTCCGGGAAAAGAGTCAGCAACGCTCCTATCAAGATCAGAACAGTTATAAAGTTTTCCACAGAGAGTGATCCCAGTCCAGATAGGGATTGAGAATCCTCGTTTTCTGAGACCTGACAGGTTTTATCACGCCTGAGTAGAATGGAAAGATTTAAGAAAATCAAAAGCCCCAATGTCAACCAGGTACTCGGCATTTTTAGCCGGCGTAACAGGGTCTGAGACAAAATTTCATTCGCTGTGAAGCCACCGTGTACGGCTGAGAATGCATTACCCGCCTGCTCAAGCCGAACCCCCAAGCTCGAGATGGTTCCGTTTGGAGAAGCTGCCAAAGAGGTACCCAAATCGGTCAGAGAGAGAAGGATAGCCCCCATAAGCAAAGAGAGGATGAACAAAACTGCGAAAACGATGATGAGGATTCGCAATGCCAGCTTTGTTGTCACCCGGTTGGAGGTACGCTTGAAAGTATAGATTGAGAAAGCTAAAACTGGAACCAAGAGGCTGCCAAAAAGCACCCAGAAGTGCACACCTCTGGTCATGAACTCCAGACTCGGCAAAATTCCACCGGCTTGAGATGCAAACCCCAAGTAGAAAGGAAGGTAAAGGAGAACACCTGCCACACCGAGGAGCAGTCCATTAAGGACAAACTCTGCAGCAATTCTGATTTGAAAACCTTCTTCCTGGTACTGGCGGTAAGACCAAACCAGGCAAAACAACCCCACATAAATGGGAAAATCCCAGGTATTGATGAATCCCAAACTTCCCAGGATCAAAGCCGAAGCCCAAAAGGTCCAGTTTGTGAAGATCTTTTTTAGTGATCGCTGCTCCTGAAGGTAGGTCTTTGCGCCTGTAAACAGGTTCAAGCTCAAGCCAACAGCCATCAGCACAAATGGCATAGCGAGCAGATGAGGATGAAGATCTGAGAGGAGATAAGAGAAGAATGGGAACTCATCGATCACCTCCACATTGGCACCGCTCAAGGTCATATCTTGAATCACGCGGGATCCTCGCCACCACAACCAGCCGCTGGCTCTAGAAGGAATCCAATCCAGAGGCAGTGGAGGAGGTTGATTGAGGTCGAGAATTCCCAACCATTTCCAGAATGGAGAAGCGAGCTCCCCATTTTCATTCATCTTCCAAAAAACTCCACCGGAATAGAGAAATTCCAAAACTCCTTCCAGCGTGCTGACAATTAGCAGGAATAACGGACCGAGCAGGCTTGCCCGGCGGCTGAATCGTTCGTTTTGGGTGCCTTTTTGCTTCGTCCAGAGCGAAACGAGATCATAAACAATCCCATAAACCGCAATTGCTGTCAGCGAAAACCAGAGCGCACTGGCAAGGTTAAACCCCACTGCGGCTGTTACCCCGGTAATCCGAGTGATCATGGCAATCATTACATAGCCAAAGTAATAATAAGAAATAGCAAATCCTGAAAGCCAGGGATCCATCGGCGGAAATTCAGGAGATCGGAGTAAGGATTGGATAAAAGCCAGTTCCATGGGCTTTTCGGTGTAAGCAACCTCAGGGTTCATCCCCCTGATCACCGCCCAGCCCACAAAAAATAACAGGGATAATCCTTCCATCACCAAAAGTGTATTTTTTTTCTCCCGAACCCAGGCAAACAATTCAGCTTTTTTGTCCCCTTTAATAGCCAGTAATCCAATAGCAAAGAGGATGAGAAAAGCAGTGATTTGCCCTCCCAGGTCGTTTTGCAATACACCGAGAGAACCCAACAGCCAGAAGATATACCCCCACAGGAGAAGACCCAGTGGCTTGGCAAACGCAAACCCCTTTTGTGGCAATCCAGAAAAGAGGCGGAAGGCAATAGGGAAAACAGCCACTCCAATCACAGTGGTGAGCAGATACCAGATGAAAATTCCAAGAATATCATTCATTGGATATTTTCCGTTGATGCGTCAAGAACTTCGTAGATCGTTGTGTCTTGGTAGCGAAATACTTCTTTCCAGTAGACACCATCATATTGCGTGAACTTGTTCAACCCGTCCCCGTTGTAATACGCACGCTCCAATTGACCCAGAATGATATATTTCACTCGATAGCGACTGAGGAAAGATCTTGCGTCCTCAATATTGGTAGTCAGGTAAAAATTTGGAATCTCATTCAGCCGGTTGGCGATGCCATTATATGCCAGGAAACCTCGCTGCTGCCTTTGATGCCAGTTCCAACCCAGAACCCCGGGGAGCCCGGTGTAAATCGTGTACCGGTTTCCCCAGCGATACTCGACCGTATTCGCTTCCACAATCACCGGTGAGCCCTTCACATTCTTACGCATCCATTCAATTCCCTGATAATCCTGACTCAGATCGATCTCTGTTCCCTGATCATTATAGACTGATGTAAGCATAAAAGTATCCCCCACCAACCCGGCAGGTGCCTGATCGGACATACGATCGCGAATTTTATCCATACTGGCGGTCAAAGGATAGAGGAAAACACCAAACAAGAGTAAGACCAATACCATTTGCCAGGCATTGGCGATTCCAGATTTCCATCTTGACGTGACAGCCGGAATCACCCAGATCAACGATGCCGAAGCACTAATACCGAGCAATATCCAGGCTTGATAATAAAACTTGAATACGGTATTCATTCGACCCACATCCCCTTCGAGGGCAAATAATTCCACAAAAAGGGTGAGGAGTAACCCGGTTCCCGTCATAAACAGGATCAAACGTTTGCTATCCGGAAGCTTCGGTCGAAAGAGGAGAATTGCCACCCAAATACCCAGAATTCCCACCAGCCAGCTAATTTGAATCCCCAACAAGGTAAGAAATATCAATACAAGTGCGAACAGCAAGGCAAGAACTTCGATAAATCCAATATAGGGTTTAATCTTTTGAATTGCCGAAGCCGGTGTTTCAGAAAGCCATTCGCGTGTTTCCCAGATTACCCAGGTGAGAATGAGGAACAACTGCCAGCCCCAGTGAACCAGATAGGAACCCAGGGGACTGTGTCCGTCTTTCCATACCGTAATGGAGCCATAAGCCTGTCCATAATTATTGGTAAAAGGCAGGTAAAAAATCATCACCCAAAAGACGAGGAAAAGCACCATTCCACCAGCAAAAATAAGTCTTCGCCAAATATCTGGGGTTCTGGAAAGGAATTTTTGAGGTGGATTGGAATATCGAAAGACAGCATAGAAAAGGATCATCGCTCCAAACAGCAGGTAGGTCGGAAGGTCCCAGGTATTCGTCGGTCGAAGGGTTGAGATCACAAAAGCGCCAAAAAGCAGTGACACAAGTGTTGGAGCCCAATCATTTATTTTTTGCGAACCTGCTTTGGGCCAATCACGGAAGAGAACCGCCAACGCCCAGCCCAACACAAGCAGCGTGACTGGTAAGGCAATCATATGGGCGTGCAAGTCAGCATAGGTGAATGTAAAAAAGGGAAATTCAGTAATTACATCTCCAGGCAATGCCCGAGATGGATTCCAATACCACTCGCCGTAGCCGATGGGCAGTTTTCCACCGGCGATAAATTTTCCAAGACCCGAGAAAAACCAGCCAAATGATTCAAAGAATCGGCTTCCTTCAATGAAACCGGTTGGAGATCCCAGCCGTTGAAATCCCTGCCAGATCATGCGCAACGTGCCTAGATTCCCTGCAATGAGAACTGCGATGGCTGCAGAAAGTCCAGCCCAATAACCGGTTTTAACATGATAAATGTCTTTTCTGTCAACCGGCGGCAGATCGTTTTCCTTCGTTTCGTGATGGCTGAAGAGATTCCAACCGATTCCGAATGCGCCTATTCCGGTCAGCGAGAACAGGGTGGGCAGGATGAGATTATAGGCAATTTGAGGTTCGATCCCCAGCCACTTTACAGGCATGCCAACAATCACATAGCCATAATAGTAATAATTAATATAACCGCCGGAATACCATGGGTCGTAAGGTGGGAAGACCGTGCTTTTTAAGACTGCCGTAAAGTAGGAAAGGTCCATCGGCTTTTCACCGCCTTTCCAAGGATGCCACAGGTCAGGATTGCCAACACGAATCATCAAATCAATCAGGAAGAAAATTAGAAAAAGCCCTTCGGCGATGAGAATATACCGCCGCATCTGTTTGAATTCTTGCTTGAGCGCTTTTCGTTGACGATAAGCAGCCACAGCACTGGCAGCCAAAATGACGAGAAACACCCCGCTGATCGTCAAGCGGTTAATGGCAATACCCACAGAGCCAGCCAGCCAGGTAAAGTAAGCCAGCAGCAACATCCCCACCAGCCGGCTGAATGCGTAACCGTGATCGGGCAATCCCTTCAGGAAGATTCGTACCAATGGATATGCCATCCAGCCAAGCAGAGCGATCACCAGGTACCAAACCACAACCGCAAACCATGGATACCGGTTCAATAACGAATCTGGAGGGAAAAGGTCAACCCAGGTGCCCCCGGCTTCCTGAATGGAACGCGCCTTCTCCGAAAGCATCAGATTGCCTTTGATTTCTCCGGCTTGTTTAGGCGTTTTATGGACCACTTCGCTCAAGTCAACAGCGCCAAGAATCTTTTTGACTTGTTCTCCATCGTACGCCGTGGTTTTTCGGAAAATGAGCACTTTTGGATGATCGTAGACTGTAAAAGCTTCTTCAGCAAATTGATCATTTATGCGCCAATTACCAATCTGTGGATCATTTTGAAAGACCGCAGCCAGTTCAAAACCCAGTTCACCCGTAAACATGCCCGGTTTGGCGACAGAATAGCACCAAAGGAGGTCCTTTTCAGCTGGACACCCTATCAAAGCACGATAATATTCAGTAGTGAGCGGGTAGCGCTCCGGTACTCGCGGAATGGTTCCCCACTGCCGATTCGAACTAATAAAGATCGCATCCGTCTGATCAAGTGCAGAAGTCAGACGCTCCAACTTTTCCGCATCGTCATCCCAGTACAGCTCCAGGTTGAGGTGATTTCCATAAATCCCATCCTGAAAGCCGAATGTGTTATAGCCATACAAGTTCACAGGCAGTGCATCATCCCAGGAGGATTCTATTGCTGTGATGCTGTTGTAAATTCCTAATTCAGCACTTCCTTGCACCGAAAAGTAAAGTGTATATCCAGTGCCTTTCTGAAGTCTGACCGGTTGATCGAATCGGATAATTTTCTGCTCGCCGCGCGGATCCTTAATCGCTAAAAACCCATCCGACAGTTGACCACTGGCGAGCACCATATCCGGTTGAGTGGAATTCACCAGATCGATCTTGAGAATGGATTGTTCACCGGTTTCCATCAAGTCTACTACCCGGTTAAGATCAATTTCAGCCACGACCCCGGATTCGCAGGGGGAGAAGTAAAGTTGATAAGGAGAATTGCTGGTCAATCGATATACCGGTGGAGGGAAATGAATCGTTTCCTTTTCCAGTCCAAGATCCACTGCTCCGGCGATGCGTAAGAAGATACCGCTCTCTGCTGGCGCTATTTCCAACTCATAAGGCACACCCGGCAAGAGCGACGCAGGCTGCTGAAACAATAGCTCAGCTTGATCGCCGTTGGGATCATTTACCGGAACAAAATTTGATTGGAGAAAACCGCCGCCTACAAAATTGCGCCTGTCCCCGTCAATTTCATATATGGATGCAAGTAAGGAAGCCTGGCTTGCGGGATCGGACAAGTTATAAACGTTTGAGATCTTTAGAGTAGAGAGAATCTCTTCTTTCGCCACCTCAAAACGATAACGGTAAGCATTGTCACTTGCCACGGCTGCGCCATTCTGATACGCCAGCGGCTGCCGTATTTGTTTCCCATCCTCCGTTAGCAGGGTAAGGTTGATCGCCCCCGGTACATTTTCATAGATCCAATCACTGGCAGCAACCCGTGTGACCGGTTTGGTGTAGATGGAGGTAAACGCCGTCGCCCATAGTGTGGAACCGGCAATGACCAGGGCTAAAATCACATATGCCGCACTTTTCAGACTATTAAATGGAATTTTCTTTAATTTTCTGCCCCTGGTTGAAGCCAGCTCAATGAGTTTGTAAACTGCCCATGCAGCAATCAAAGCCAGAGCAGGATAAACCGAAAGAACATAGCGCATGCTTTTCACCGGTGCCAGTGACTGGGTAACCAGCACAAAAACCGTCCAAGCCCACAGGATCACGTGTTTTGACCAGTCCCCCTTGATCATGCGCCAACCCATCCAAACCAGTCCCCCTAGTGATAGGATCCCAAGAGGAAGCCCCAAGCCGTAAAGCACCAGATTCTTCAGAATGAACGTTGCTGGACGCCGCGCCCATTGCAGCGCATATGGTACATCCACTTCACCAGATTGGATCGCCGAAAGCTCCTTAAGGCTTGAAAGCCAGGCAGGATTAATTTTCAATCCAAAAAAGCCCGGTCCCATAAAGGTGTATGGTTGGAAAATCCGAAAGGTAAAAAATGCCACCACTCCGGCTGCCACCAAATTGCGAACAAGATAGGGCAACACAGACTCTCGCTCAGCCTTTGGTATTTTTGTGAATTGAACAAAAGCTGCCAGCGGTAAAAGTGCAGCCAGTGCCCATGAACTCACCTTCGAGGCTAAAGCCATGCCATACAATAGACCAAATATCCCATAGACGACCGCGGAGCTCCAATTGTCCTTCATCCAATGGGGAATGGATTGGGCTGCCGGATTTCTGGCACCTGGTGGGTGCTGCCAGACACTGGTGGAAATATGTACGGCAACATAAATCGCCGCGTAAGTAAAGAAATTGGCAAAATTATCCACTGTGAAGTAATGCGAAACCTGGATTTGTAAAACCGCCAGTGCGCTGAAGAGAGCCCCCAGCAGGCTCAGGCGTGGATGACGGTACAGGCGCCGACCAATAAAATAAATCAACACGATTGTGCCCAAATCAAATATCCCTGAGAGCACTCTGCCTACGATGTTGATTTGGTCATAACCGGTCATCCCCACCCATTCACCAATGTAGCGGACAATGAAGATTGGCAGGGTTCCATAAACATAAAAGGTATACCCCTGGTTATTCGGATTCAGGCTTGAGGTGGAGGTGTCAAAATAATCTCTGAAAGTGTCAGCTGGTTGAATAGCTGTTTCAACCATGGTCAGGAATCGTTCATCGGGGTGAAGATGCTGGTTCCCATCCCATTCAATGCCGGTAAACCGAAAGATAGCTGCGATGAGTAAAACAAGAATCAGTAATACATCCCATAAACCGTCCGGTACAGTTTTCTTCGCCGGCTTTTTGGTTGTGGGATCAGGAATCAGTTTCTCCATGGCAATTTCCGATTTTGGCAAGGTATGACGCTTCTTATTTAGCGAATCTTCAGATTAATTTCAGCAAATAAGGTTTCATATTGAGCCGCCACGGCGTCCGGGTCATATAGAGAGAAATCCATGTTGGCTTCTTTTTTCCAATCTTCTCGGCTCAACGTCTCAATGATTAACCGCGCAAGGGCGCGGTCATCTCCGATAGGGAAGATTTCACCCATGTGATGAATTTTCACCGGCATGCGTACCCCGGGCAAATCAGAGGTAATACAGCGAACGCCGTTCATCATGGCTTCAATTTGTACTAAACCAAAAGCTTCGGTGGAATTCAGGCTGGGGACGATCAATAAATCGAGATTGGCATAAAAGGCGGACATTTGAGCGGGAGACATGGAACCTAAGAACTGCCAGCTACCCAGCTGCTCATATTTGCGCAGATCTTCTTGTAGGCGCTCGTAATAGGATTCTTCGCCAATGATATTCTGGTAAGGTCCTACAAATTGGAACAAAGCATTGGGGTATTTTTCCAAAACAGCCGGCATTGCCTTCAATAATACTTCAACCCCTTTTTCAGTGGCAAAACGGGCTGCCATGCCAATCACGGGTCTCTTTCCCTGGGGATTATAGGTCAGTTTGAAGGCTTGCTTCGCATCAGCATTGATTGCGGGCAGGACCACGGGCGGTGGGATGACGTTAACTTTCTTGATGTGCCTGCGGGTATATTTGGAATGATCAGCATAATCATGAGTATAGGTTACGATACGATGGGTAAAAATTGCCGCCAATTCATTCATTGCCAGCACAGCCAGGTTGGCAATGCGATTAAATAATCCCGGGGGTAATTCGAGATCACAATGATAGGTAATAATCGTCGGTTTGCGATGCAGGCGTCCCCGCAACGCCACTCCGGCGGCATCAAATTGGGGCAGGTGTAACTGGAGGACATCATTTTCCCGCACCAGTTTGCTTGCAAGCCGACCAAAGGAGGGCATAATCACTCCCTTGCTTAAGCGCATCAAAACTGGAACACGAATGACACGGACTCCTTCACACACTTCCTCACGCGGGAGCTGAGGGTTAAATTGAGAAGTCAGAACGGTTACCTGGTGACCCCGCTGGGCAAAGGCTCGCGCGATCCGCTCTGCATAAATCGTCAAACCGCTGATGTGTGGACGGTAATAGGTCAGAACGATGAGAATCCTCATGAAAACAGGTTTTGATTTTCCTTTACCCAGTCATAAAGTCTGCGAATGCCCTGTTCCAATTTCACTTTTGGCGTCCATTTGAGCAGATCATTGGCTTTGCGAATATCGGATATAAACACCGGTTGATCTCCAGGGCGCCAGTCACGGTTTTTCGTTCTGATAGGTTTCCCAAGCATATTCTCCAAAAGAGAGCCAAATTCTGCCCATACTGAGATCGAGTTTTCCCGCCCGCCGCCAATATTAAAGACCTGCCCAGCGGATTGATCCAGGTGCGTGAAAGCCGCGTCATAAGCATCCAGTAGATCTTCAATAAACAGAACGTCGCGAACCTGTTTTCCGTTCCCGTAAATTGTAATTGGTCTACCGGTTATTGCAGCGATCAGGAACCAGGCAAGCCAGCCTTGATCCTCCACCCCAAACTGACGGGTGCCGTAAATGCAGGACTGTCTGAAGACTATCGTTGGCAAATCGTAAATTCGGTGATAGTCCCGAACATATTGATCGCCAGATCCTTTGGAACAACCATAAGGTGAATGAAAATCCAACGGTTGAAGTTCAGAGGCGCCATTGGGCAAATCCTTATAGTCATAGCGCGTCTGCAATTCAACGACCTCAACATCTTCCATGCCGCCATAAACTTTGTTGGTGGAAGCATAAAGAAAAGCTGGCTTTCTGCCGGAAAGGCGCGCAGCTTCGAGGGCATTAAATGTCCCGCCGGCATTGATTTCAAAATCAGTTCGTGGATCAGTGACAGAGGTGGTAACCGCAACCTGGGCTGCCAGATGAAGGATCTTGTCTGCCCCTTTGGCGGCATCCTGAATGGCAGTAACATTACGAATGTCTTCTCGAATCAGTTCAAACGCTTTCCGATCAAAACGATCACTCAACCACTCAATATTTCGGTCGGCACCCCGACGGGAAAGATTGTCAAAAATTACTACTTTTTCGCCACGGGCAAGACAACGTGCAGCATAATTCGAGCCAATAAATCCAGCTCCACCGGTGATTAATGTATAACCAGCCATTAAAACTCCTCTTCCTTAAGGATTTCAGTTTCTTTCTTTTGATTGCCGATGGATGCCAGGAGCGTTGAAAAACGTTGTCCATCCCGGATCATGCCCCACAATCCAAAAGTGGTGGTCACTAGCAGTTGAACGAGATGAAGAACGATCGCATAAGCGAGACCTGAACTGCTGGAAACGCCGAGCACTGCGAACGCGCCCATCACTGAAGCCTCGTAGACGCCAACAGAGGCAGGCGCAGCGGGAATTGCCACGCCCAGAGAAAGCAAGCCGGCGATGAAACCGCCCCACCATAGCCGGGCTTGAGGGGCAATTTGGGCAATCGTAAAATAGTACATCACCAACCAGAACAACCAGTTCACACCGATCCAAAAAAAGCTTAACAAGAATTGTTGAGAATGAACCAATGCAGAAAGTCCATCCATGATTTTATTGATTTGAGGTAAGACTTTATTGGTGATCAAGCGACTGCGAAAGTTACGGTGCTGCAACCAATCTTGAAATTTATCCCTCTTTATTGAAATAAACATTAGAACAACCAATCCGGCAATCACAACAATAAAAGCTGTGAATGCAACTGGTTTTACCCAATCAGCGCCTACCACAAAGGGCAAGGTGAGCAAAATGACACTTGCAGCAAAAATAATATCAAAGGCACGTTCAATCAAGATTGTGCTCAAAACATGCAGCGTTCCCAATCCGGAGGAACGACCCACTAACAAAGCTCTTCCAATTTCTCCAGCGCGCAATGGAAAAAGATTATTGAGGAAATACCCCTCTGAAACACCAAAAAATGATGTCTTTAGACTTATTTTTTTTCCCAGAATTGTCCGCCAGGCAACAGCTCGCGCCAGAAGAGTAAGGAGCGAAGCACCAATCAGAAAGAGGATGAACCAAGGATTGACACTGCGTAAAGCTGCAATGAAATCCTGCCCGCGGGTAAAGCGAAATACCGCATAGATAGCGATAGCGCTGATGATCAGACCCGGTAGCCAGCGAAGAGATTTGCGTGAGGAGTGGACGATCGTGGAACTCAATCATCCTCCAATTTAAGCACAGCCATAAAAGCTTCTTGAGGGATTTCGACATCTCCGATCATTTTCATGCGCCGTTTGCCCTTCTTTTGTTTTTCAAGCAGCTTCTTCTTGCGGGTGATGTCGCCACCATAGCATTTTGCAAGCACGTCCTTCCGTAATGCCTTGACATTGGCACGCGAGATGACCCGTCCGCTGGCTGAAGCTTGTATCGCTACGTCAAATAATTGACGGGGAATGAGGGATTTTAATTTGGTAATCAAAGCCTGCCCCTTATGGTAGGCATCTTCTTTGTGAACAATCGCAGCCAGCGCGTCCACCGGTTCGTTATCTACCAGAATCTCCAGCTTTACCAGGTTCCCCGGACGATAATCGAGGAAGTGATAATCCATCGAAGCATACCCCCGGGTGCGGGATTTTAGATCGTCGAAAAAATCCACAATCAGTTCGGAAAGCGGTATATCGTAGTTAAGTTGGACACGGTTTGGAGCAGGATAATCCTGGGAGATAAAAGTTCCGCGTCGTTTGATCGCCAGCTCCATAATGGTGCCATAAAATTCGGTCGGAGTGATGACTTCCAGACGCATCCATGGCTCGCGGACTTCTGTGATTTGGGATTCCTCCGGGAGTTTTGCCGGCGAGGAAATGTGTACCACCTCCCCGTTGATCAAGACAACCTCATACTCCACAGAGGGGGCTGTGACCACAATGTTCAGGTTATATTCCCGTTCAATCCGTTCCTGGATGATCTCCATGTGAAAGAGACCCAGGAAACCACAACGGAAACCAAAGTTCAACGCCTGAGAAGTTTCAGGCTCGAAGACTAAAGAAGCATCATTGAGCTGAAGCCTCTCAAGAGCTTCTTTTAACTCTTCATAATCCTCGCCATCCACCGGGTAAATCCCTGCGAACACCATCGGTTTAGGATGCCGGTAGCCCGGTAGTGGTTGCTCGGCTGGCTGGCTTGCCAGGGTGAAAGTGTCACCCACACGGCATTCTTTGACGGTTTTTAAACCGGTGGCAATGTACCCCACATCACCGGCGCTCAAGGAAGAGACCGGGACCATCCCCGGTGCAAAGACGCCAATCTCCACTGGTTTCACATCAGCATGGGTCGCCATTAGCCTTAATGTGGCTTCAGGTTCAATCGTACCCTGCATCACCCGCACATACGCCACGACACCTTTATAGGAATCATAATGGCTGTCGAAGATCAGGGCTTGCAGAGGAGCTTCGCTATCACCGGTGGGGGGTGGTATCTGCGTGACAATGGCATCCAATACCTGATCGATGTTAATCCCTTCTTTTGCCGAAACGCGCAAAACGGATTCAGCCGGAATCCCAAGTAATGCCTCGATCTCCTCGGCTACTTCATCCGGCTGGGCGGAGGCAAGATCGATTTTGTTAATCACCGGCAATATTGTCAGATTGGACTCAACGGCAAGGTAAAGATTGGCAAGCGTCTGCGCTTCAACACCCTGGGTGGCGTCCACCACCAACAGCGCCCCTTCACAGGCTTCCAGTGCCCGGCTGACTTCGTAATTGAAGTCGACATGCCCGGGAGTATCAATCAGGTTCAATTCATATACCCGATCTTTGTAGGTATAGTTCATTCGCACGGCGGATGCTTTGATGGTAACCCCTTTTTCACGCTCCAGATCCATGCTATCCAGAACCTGCTCCACCATCTCACGATCAGAAATCGTTCCAGTAAGCTGAAGCATGCGGTCAGCCAGGGTGGATTTACCATGGTCAACATGCGCAATGATGCAAAAATTGCGAATCGAGTCGGTGGGCATATCGGCTAAAGTATACCTTATTTCATTTCTGTTCCGGATTCGCTCTCCGGCTTCACACTGGCGGGTTGAGGCAGCACGGCGTCAATCAACGGCATCAGTTCAATATCCCTGTACCTGGGCATGGATAGATTTACCAAAAATTCAGTATTCCCCTTTGGACCGGTTAACGGAGATTTGATCAATCCATCGATTTGGAATCCTTTATCCCGGGCAAAACTGAGCAGGTCAAGCAATACTCTGCGATGAATCAAAGGGTCACGAATTACTCCGCTTCCGCGCGCGGCTTCAGCCCTGCCGGCTTCGAACTGTGGTTTGATCAGCGCGATCACCCGCCCGGCTGGTTTCGTGAACCAGCTTTGAATTACCGGCAACAAAGTTTTTAGCGAAATAAATGAGGCGTCAATCACGACCAGGTCAATTGGATCTGGAAATTCGGTTACAAATCGAGCATTGGTTTTTTCCATTACGATTACGCGTTCATGAGTTCGTATTTTCCAATCGAGGATGCCATAGCCAACATCCAGCGCATAGACTTTGGCAGCCTTATGCTGCAGCAGGCAATCGGTAAATCCCCCAGTGCTTGCGCCAACATCCACACAGATTTGTTCCTCCAGACTTGTGAGTCCAAAAGATTCCAGTGCCGCCTGCAATTTTTCTCCCCCGCGTGAGACGAATCGTGGTGCCTGGCTGAGTTCGATCAATTCGTTTTCACTCACCTTTTCTCCGGGTTTGAGTACAACTCTGCCATTCACCCGCACCGAACCAGCCATGATGAGCCGCTGCGCCAGAGTACGACTATGCGCAATTCCACGCTCCTCCATCAGGATGTCCAATCGTTTTTTCTCCATAAGCCAATTTTACAATCGAAAATCCGTCTTGTGATATATTAACTACATGCCAGGTCTGATTTTAAAAGCAATGCGACCAAAACAATGGACAAAAAACGCGTTTATTTTTGCCGCGTTAGTTTTTGATCGTAAACTCCTTGATCGGCACGCCTTGCTCATCACAATCGCCGCCTTTGCCATTTTCTGCCTCCTGGCAAGCAGCGTTTACCTGATCAATGATGTGCTGGATCGAGAATCCGACCGCAATCACCCGATCAAAAAGAATCGCCCCATCGCCTCCGGACGTCTACCCGTTTCCACTGCCTTAATTGTTGCTTTCATTCTCCTGATTGTCACTCTGGCAGGTGCGTTCTTCCTGAGTATTGATTTTCTCTACATTTGTGGCATTTACTTTGTGCTTAACATCCTCTACACAAAATGGCTGAAACATATGCCGATTATTGATGTCTTCGTCATCGCAGCCTGTTTTGTGCTGCGGGTGGCGGCTGGGGTTTCTGTAATTCAAGTTCAACGTTTTTCGCCATGGCTTTATGTTGTCACTACCCTCCTCTCTCTCTATCTGGGGTTCGGTAAACGGCGCGCGGAACTGTCCGTACTTGTGAATGACAGTCCACAATCTCATCGAAAAGTCCTTTCGGGTTATTCGATCGAGCTAGTGGATCAATTCATTACTGTAGTATCCGCCTCCACCATCATCGCTTATTCCCTCTACACCTTTTCCGCGCCTAATTTGCCGGATAATAACGTCATGATGTTTACCATCCCCTTTGTCCTCTATGGTATCTTTCGCTATCTCTACCTGATCAAAATGCAAAACGCTGGTGGCGAACCGGAAGAAATCCTTCTAAAAGACCGTCCAATTCAGGCGACTGTGTTGCTTTGGGGTTTGGCGGTTATGGTTATCTTCTATTTCTATTAGAGTTTACATGCCTGCCATCTCTTCTATAGCGCCCGGTAAGATTATCCTTTGCGGGGAACATGCCGTTGTCTATGGCAAGCCCGCCATTGCCCTGCCAGTGGAACAAGTACACTCAAAAACCGTGATCGTTCCCCTTCCTACCGCTCCCGAAGGAGAGGTTCGGATCGTGGCTCCGGGTATTGGTCTCCAAACCACACTTGACAAACTCGACGAGAAACATTCGCTGCGTCTTGCCCTGATGCTGATTCAAAAAGAATTTGGTATGACTCATCTCCCTGCATGCGAAATCCGGGTCACGACCACGATTCCCATCGCTTCCGGTCTGGGATCGAGCGCTTCTGTCACCGTCGCCCTCACGCGTGCAGTGGCACAGTTTCTGGGTCACCCCCTGCCCGACGAAGTCGTAAATCAAATAGCCTTCGAAACCGAAAAAATCCATCATGGCACTCCTTCCGGTATCGACAACACGGTCATTACCTATCGGTCACCAGTCTACTTCCGCAAAGGTCAACCAATGGAGCGAATGACCATCAAGCATGGCTTCACCTTGCTCATTGCGGTTACGGGAATGCCCTCCTCCACCGCCCAAATGGTTAAATTAGTGCATCAACACTGGCTGGAGCGCCCGAACGAAATTGATGCCTGTTTTTCTAAAATCGGCGAAATCTGCCAAAAGGTATATCAGGTTTTACGTACAGCGGATCTAAACGAACAAGCTCACCTGCTGACCGATAACCACGAGATTCTTAAGGCAATTGGTGTTTCCACCCCTGAACTTGATACGCTGGTCGATGCAGCCTTGCAGGCTGGTGCTGGAGGAGCAAAATTATCCGGTGGTGGCGGGGGTGGTAATATGATCGCAATAGTAGATGAAAATTCAATTTCCAAAGTAAGTGAATCTCTCTCTCGAGCCGGCGCCGAAAGAATTCTGGTGGCGCAAATCCCTGCTTCCCTGCGAGGTGTGAATGAGTGAACTCATATTTCTTAAGTTAGGTGGTTCCCTCATTACCGATAAAAACAGCCCTCATCATGCCAGAAGGGATCGCCTTCAAAACCTCGCCGGAGAGATCCAAACAGCACTCAGGCAAAATCCTGACCTTCAGATTCTGCTCGGTCATGGCTCCGGTTCCTTTGGTCATGTTTCCGCCAGTAAATACCACACCCGGGAGGGTGTCGCTTCGCCCGAACAATGGCAGGGCTTTCTCGAAGTGTGGCGGGATGCCAGAGCATTGAATGGGATTGTGATGGAAGAACTTGCCAGGGTGGGGGTACCTGCGATCGCCTTTTCGCCGGTCGCGCAGGTGATCACAGAAGCACGCCAGGTGGTGGAATGGAATCCAATCCAGATCCAGTTGGCTTTGCAAAACCACCTTCTACCGGTCATCTATGGGGATGTGCTCTTTGACAGGACCATTGGCGGAACGATCCTCTCCACTGAAGAGCAATTCGAACATCTTGCCGCAATCTTAAAACCCGACCGTATTCTCATCGCGGGGCTCGAACAAGGGGTGTGGAAAGATTTTCCCAAGCGCACTGAAATCTTCCCAACAATTACTTCAACCAGTTTTCCTGAAATTGAACCTCATCTACAACGATCCGAGAACCTGGATGTTACGGGTGGAATGCACAGCAAAGTAACCAGCATGTTAAGTTTAGTCATGGCAGGTCATTGCCGTGAAGTGTGCATTTTTTCCGCCATTGAACCGGGCAGCCTTCTGGCAGCCCTTAATGGATCGTGTTCCGGAACACGCATCCACTACTGATTGAAAGGATAGAAAATGGCTTATACCCGCCACCAACTGGAAAAGATGGAAGATGAGTTTCTTGCTCCCTACGCCATCCATGCCAGCCGCTCCAAAGGGCGCAAGTATTTTGAAAATGAACCACAGTTTCGCACCTGTTTTCAACGCGACCGCGACCGTATTCTTCACACCACTGCCTTCCGCAGGCTGGAATACAAGACCCAGGTCTTCATTAATTATGAGGGCGATTATTACCGTACCCGGCTGACCCATACCCTGGAAGTGACCCAGATCGGACGCACGATTGCACGCGCGCTCGGAGCCAACGAGGATTTGGTTGAGTCCATCTGCCTGGCGCATGACCTCGGTCACCCACCATTCGGTCACTCTGGCGAGATGATCCTCAATCAATTGATGCAGGGATTCGGCGGTTTTAACCATAATCATCAGTCCTACCGCATCGTCACAGAAATTGAGCAACGGTATCCTCAATTTCCCGGGTTAAACCTCACCTGGGAAGTGCTGGAAGGCATGGTGAAGCACGAAACAGAATATGATAAGACCGATGCCCTCGAATTTGACAGTCACTTGCGCGGACATCTGGAAGCGCAAATTACGAATGTTGCGGATGAACTGGCTTACACCTCGCACGACCTGGATGATGGTTTGCGTTCCGGGATGATCAATACCGACATGCTGATCGATATTGAATTATGGAAGCAGGTGACAGACCGCATGGATGTTTCTTCCTGCCAGCTCGACGACCTCACCAGGCATAGCATTATCCGTGAATTAATCGGATTGGAAGTGGATAGCATGATCCAGCATTCCCTGCAGCGCATCGAATCCAGTGGGGTCAAGACCCAGTCCGAGTTGCAAGCACTTGACCACAATGTTATCGGTTTTAATGACCACATGACCCAGTTGAATCGGCAGCTCAAAGATTTCCTTTTCCATAATCTGTATCGGAATTATCGGGTTGTGCGCATGCAGAAGAAAGCCGAACGGATTCTTACAGAGCTGTTCAATGCTTATCGCAGTGAACCCTCCATGCTCCCCATCCATTTTCAGGAACAAATCGAGCACAAAGGGAAGGAACAAACCATTAGCGATTATCTGGCAGGAATGACAGATCGCTTTGCGGTGGATGAATATTTGAAATTATTTGACCCAACCCTGCTGCCGTAAGTTATAATAACAATCTAATGGAGAAAAAATGAACCAACCTTCCTATCTCACCAAAGAAGGTGCTGAAAAACTTCGCGCCGAACTTGAATATTTACAAGGAACTGTCCGTCAGGATCTCGCCAAGCGTCTGCGGGCTGCGATACAGATGGGTGATCTCTCAGAAAATGCCGATTACGCAGCCGCAAAAGAGGAACAATCTTTCATTGAGGGACGGATTCAGGAATTAACCCAGGTTCTCCGCGATGTCGTTATTATTGAAGATAAACGCAACCATTCTCACCTGGTCGAGATTGGCTCTCGAGTGACAATTCAGGAAAGGGATGAACCGGAAGAGACATTTCATCTCGTCGGTCCGCAGGAAGCGGACCCTCGAAACGGCAAAATATCCTTTAATTCCCCCATCGGCGAAGCTTTGCTTGGGCATCGGGCAGGCGAAACGATTTCCGCCATCACCCCCGGCGGCGAAATTCACTTCAAAATTTTACGCATCGAATAAATTGAAACTCAGGAAATAAAGACCGGGTTGGGGAAAATACCAAACCCGGTCTTTCAATTCTTGTCTACTTGACTACTTTGGCCAGACGGACAACTCGAGTGTCAGGCGTTCGATAAAACTACCTGCAGGTAAGGCACCCTGCCCGTAAACCATTTCAATTACCCTGGCTTCAAGCTGCAACGTTGCCGTTTCTAGCAAGAATTGCTGTCCGGGTTCCAGCAGTACCGGCTCACCTTTCGAAGCCAGACGCTGTTTGATGGCTGAATCGTTCATGGCATGGGCGCTCATTAACACCTTGGTCACCGTTTGAATATCATTCTTATCGAAGAGCCATACCTCAAAAGCAGTGACTTTTTTCGGATCGCCAACACCGATCGTATCTGAGATTCCTACTCCACATTCACCAAGGAAAGCGCCATTGGGGGCATCAATACTGAAGCTATCATCATAAAGATCATCACCAATCGCATAACTGGTCATGAAGTGAGCCACAGGTTCACCAATCATCATGGATGGTGCCGGACGCACAACTGCCGGGGCGGGAGGTGCGGCAGCCTTGGAAACTTCAACTGTTTCTTCTTCGGGCAGCTCTTCAGGGGCTTCCTCATATTCAGGGGCTTCAACTTCCTCTTCCGTGGGGATTTCTTCCGGTTCTTCTTCTATGTACTCTTCTTCCTCTGGCAATGGAGGTACATTATCCTGACTTTTTTTATTCTTAAAGAAGAACAGGTAGATCAAGACACCACCAATCGCCAGGAATAAGGCTATCAGAACAAGAAGCAAGAGCAACCCGCCACCCTTTTTAGGCGCCGTCGGAACCTCCTCTTGAACGGGCTCTTCCGTCACCTGCAAGGTTGATTCAGGGCTGGCGGTAAACTGCGCCGCTGTATCCATTTCCAGCAGGGCTAATTTGAGCGCCTGGACTGTGGGATCACCAGAATTATAGGCGCAGCCGCCCTCTTCTAAATTCTTGAATACACCCTGGAGATTGTTAATGTCAACTCCCAACGATTCCAACCTGGTTGCGGCAAGAGAGACATTTTGGTTTACCTTATAGGAATCGACGACCATGCATAGATACTGCTTTTTCAAGTCATCCCGCAGATAACTTGGGTCTGCATCCGTCCACTCCACCGGGAACAAACCCCAGCCAAGCACAGGCAGACCAATAATCAAGCCGAGCACCAAGCCGGCAATCGCCGCATAGAGCGGTTGCTTTACCAATTCCAGGATTCTTTCCTTGATCTTGTCCATATTCAGCTCCTACACAAATCATTAATGAAGGATGCAGACAGTCGCATCAAGGATTATGTTGCAATATTTATGCCTAATCTGGAAGGGTCACTCCAAGCTCTTCAATCAAGAAGCTTTCTTGGCATTGGGTACATTGCACTTCGCGTTTATTCGCTATTACCAGAAGTCCGCCGCACTTCGGGCAAGGCAGTTCAACCGGGCGCTTCCAACTGGTGAAATCACAGGCTGGATAATTGCTGCACGCAAAGAAGATACGACCTTTACGAGTTTTCCGCAGGACAATGTCCCCGCCATCCTTCGGGCAAGTTACCCCTATTTTCTCCAGCAAGGCTTCCGTATGCCGGCAAGCCGGAAAATTAGAACAGCTGATAAATTTGCCATATCTTCCCCAGCGAATTACCAGGTCATGTCCACATTCCGGGCAGGAACGCCCAATTTTTTCCGGCTCGGTTTTGGTGACTGGCATTTCCGCCTGAGCTTTTTTTACTTCCGGTTCAAAAGAGGTATAGAACTCTTTAATCACGGCTGTCCAATTGGTTTTTCCATCCGCTACCTGATCCAGTTCACTTTCCATTTTGGCAGTGAAATTCAGGTCCACGATATCCGGGAAATGCTCCACCACCAGATCATTGACCAGAATGCCAGTTTCCGTTGGTGACAGGCGTTTCGCTTCCCGGACCACATATCCTCGTTGCTGGATAGTGGAAAGGATGGGAGCGTAGGTGGAAGGACGTCCAATGCCATACTCTTCCAGTACCTGAACCAGAGTGGCTTCAGTATAGCGTGGAGGGGGCTGCGTAAAATGCTGTTCGGGCAGCAAGCGTTCCAATTCCTGCCGTTGCCCTTCTTCCAAGCCAGCCGGAATTTTGATATTCTCCGTCTCTTCAGATTTCTGATCCTCGTCAACCGCTTCTTCATAAACAATAAGGAAGCCGGGGAATTTAATGGTTGAACCGGATGCTCTAAAAATGTAAGTGTGCTCCTTACCGGCAGCAGTCACATCCACCGATAACGTGTCATACACAGCAGATTCCATCTGAGACGCCACAAATCGCTGCCATACCAACTGATATAGCTTGAACTGCTCTGGAGACAGGAACTCCTTGATTTTTTCCGGCTGCCGCATTACCGAGGTGGGACGGATTGCCTCATGCGCCTCCTGTGCTGAGACGGCACGGGTTTTATATTGGGGCGGCTTTTCAGGTAGAAAATCGCCACCATAATTTTGTTGTATAAAAGTTCGCGCCTCCTGCTGGGCAACTTCTGCAACATTGGTGGAGTCCGTACGCATGTACGTAATCAGACCGGTCGCCCCACCTTCACCCACCTCCAGACCCTCATAAAGCTGCTGGGCAATCATCATCGTACGGCGTGCGGTATAGCCTAATCGCCGGGAAGCTTCCTGTTGTAAGGTGCTGGTAATAAACGGCGAGGACGGTTTACGCCGGCGTTCACTCCGTTTGATTCTCGAAATCGTAAAGGGTGCCGGTTCAATATCTGCCAGATAGCGATCCACCTGTTCACGGTTCGGTAGATCCGGATCTTGATCATCAATCTTCGCCAGTTTGGTCATATATTTGGAACGTTTTCCATGAGGGAGTAACTCGGCATGGATCGACCAGTATTCCACCGGATTGAAGGCTTCAATTTCACGCTCCCGTTCAACGATCAGACGCAGCGCCACAGATTGGACACGACCTGCAGATAGCCGGCTGCGCACCTTCTCCCATAAAACCGGACTGATGGAGTAACCCACCAAACGATCCAGCACTCTGCGTGCCTGTTGCGCATCCACCAAATCCATATTAATCTCGCGCGGGTTGGCAAACGCTTCCTGGATAGCATGATCGGTGATTTCATGAAAGACTACCCGTTTCGATAATTTTGGCTCGATCTGTGCGGCTTCAAGTAAATGC
Source organism: Anaerolineaceae bacterium (assembly GCA_018056725.1). GTDB lineage: Bacteria > Chloroflexota > Anaerolineae > Anaerolineales > Anaerolineaceae > UBA6107. The sequence continues at coordinate 330 of JAGPFF010000019.1, read as the reverse complement.
CAGGCAATTGCCTCGCCTTCTCGATCAGGGTCGGTGGCGAGGTAAATCTCTTCAGCCTCTTTGGCAAGAGATTTGAGTTCCTTGACCACGGGACGTTTTTCATTTGGTACGCGATATTTTGGAGTGAATCCGTTATCCACATCAACGGAAAGCTCTGAACGCAGTAAATCACGCACGTGCCCCACGGAAGCTCGTACGGTGTACCCTTTGCCAAGGAATCTGCCAACGGTTTTCGCTTTCGCCGGTGACTCCACGATTACCAACTTACCACTGCGCGGATGCGAATGATGGCGTGCAGGACGCTCCAGACCAGCATGAGCTGGTGTATCC